>JACQUS010000020.1 GCA_016210125.1 Chloroflexota bacterium
CCAGGTGGCACAGCGTGAGCCGCCCGCGGCCCGGGACGTCGATCTCGACCATCGGTCACCCTCCTAGACCGGGTGGGAGATCAGCGCTGAGGATCACGCCGACAATGGCGGACATGGCCAGCAAGAACGCGCCGGCGACGAGTGCCGCGGCCACGGAGCGGCCGAGCACCGTGCGGCGGGGCAGGCTGTGGTGGCTCCACTCCTCGTGGGTGATGAGAAAGGCCGCCAGCGCGCCCAGCGGCGCGAAGACGAGGCCGATGGCGATGAGCAGCGTCAGCATAGCATCCTCGCGGCAGTTTCGGGAGGCGCTGTCACCAGGGCCACCGGGCGCGCAGCGCGGCCGCAGTACGTGCGAGCCACCACGGCCAGCCGGCCAGCGGTGCCGCGCGGCGGCGGGCCTCGCCGGCGGAGGAGAGGTTCCGACGTGCGGGAGGACCGTCCGCCTCGCCCATCAGCGGAGCCCGCGTCGGCTGCGCTTCGTCCGCAAGCTGCGCGCGCAGCCGGTTGACCTCGGTCCGCAGGCGCTCCTCGTCGGCGCGGAAGCGCGCCAGGCGCACGTGTGCCAGCTCGTTCTCGCCCCGCAGCCCGGCGACGTTGAGCCGCAGCGTCTGGTTCTCCTGCTCCAGCTCGAACACGCGGAACTTCATGACCGCGTACTGGCTTTCGAGCCGCATCACCATGCGAATGAGCCGCTCGACCTCGCGCGCCAGGTCGCCGTCATCGCGCTGCAGCCGCGCCAGCTCGCGCTCGGCGCGCAGGAAGGCTAGCCCGTAGGCAAAGACGATCCGCAGCCCCTCGTCCTCGGGCCAGCCCTGCTCGGCGATGAGCGCGCGGGCTGCGTCATAGGTCTCGGCCAAGAGCGCGAGCGCGCAGCGCCGCACGCCGTCAGCGGGCTCAGCTTGGCTCGGAGGCTGGCTCACGGCCCTCCTTCGTCGGCGCATACAGACCTCGAGTGGCAAGCTCGGCGCAGAGCAGCGCCAGGAGCGCCGCCAGCGTCAGTAGCGGAGCGGCGAGCCTCAGGCCGAGGCCGAGGACTAACCCCTACCCCCCTTGGGGCGACGGCGCCACGCGCGGGGGGCGTGGGTCCTCGGTGGACGGATCGGCGGTTTTCCGCGGGCCGGACAGAAATCGGGCCGGCATCGTCGGCGTGCGCATGATGTGTTCTTAGGGCGCTACAAACACCTGCTGCTCGTTCGCGTTCCACATGCCCATCTGCGGCTCGCCGTTCCTCTCAAGCCACATTCCCGCACGGTAGCGCCTCTGGTCGTCGCTGAAGCCGATGTGCGGACTGTCAGCGTCGTAGAGCCCAACACCAAGGCGAGGGTTGCGATCTGAATCGTAGAAGACGAGACTCGCGTGCCCGGACTCATTCACTCCTAGGCGCGCACGGCTCACGCGCGTCCGACTGATGCTGACGGAGGGAAGGTCGCCGTCTACCGCGGAGTAAACAGCGGCATCGGGCGCATTGAGACTCAGGAACGTCCTACCAGCGAAGACACCAAGGAACGCCTGATGCTGCCCTAGCTCCTGTCGGCCAAGCGTCAGAGTGGAGTAGTCCCACGTGGAGTAGTCCTGACTTATGGAGAGGCCCGCGCGCTGTGTGCCGTCTGCCGCGTAGAGATAGAGGCCGAGATCATGCGGAGATTCTCTCCTCCATCCCCACTCAGCGCGCACACGCCCCCGCTCGTCTACAACGAGGAAGCTTCTAGCTACGACGACTTGCCCCTGTGCCTGAACCCGACTCGTCAGCGCCATCGCTCCCATCACGGTTGAGAGGCTGGCGGCCACGGCGAGAACGAGACACTTCAGCCGCCGATTCTGACGCTCTAGGCGTTCGATCCGCGTGAGCAACATCGTCGTGGTTACGTCCGACGTATCCCTACGATCCACGGCTACCCTCCTCTGAGTGCGAGCGCTAGGGTCGCTCGACGCGACGGCAGACCAGCACAAGACGACGCCAACCAAGCACTTTGCTAGTAGCATGCTAACCTGTGTCGAGCGCCAGGCGCGGCTCTTCCCCATGCGTGGCCAATAGTTCTCGGTCGTCCCCCGTGCTTCCACCTCCTTCCCGGCAGCCACGCCGGTTTCTACGCGCCGTACACTGTTTCCCCGCTTATCCTTATGTGCCGCCAAGCATAAGCCCCCGCTGCGACAAATACCGTCGCGCCAGGAGCGTGTGGTACCATTGATTATGAGCGCGGAGATGAACGATGGCATGGTCGTCGGAACATGCCCAAGCGCTCGCGCGGCTCCCCCGCGTGCCCAGGCCGCGCACGTGCGTCGCCTGCGGGCGTACCTTCGAGAGCCCCAGGAAGAAGCGCCATTGCTCCGTGCCTTGCCAGCAGACAGACTGGCGCGGGCGGAAGCAGGCCCAGGCGCGGCGCGCGAGCCGCACCGCGGCCGGTGTTCGCCCCTGGCGCTGGCGCAGCAGCGCCGCCAGCGAGGCGTCGTCGGCCCAGTGGAGGTCGTCCACGACGAGCAGCGCCGGCCCGCAGCGCGCCAGCCATGCCGCCAGCGCGCCGGCGGTCACCGTCGGCTGGGCGTGGGCGCGCAGCTCGGCTACCGCCGCGACCGCGGCGGCCGCCTCTCCGTCGGCCGCGCGCAGGAGGCTGCGCAGGGTCGCCCCGGGCGCGCTGCCGTAGGCGACGCCCAGCCCGCGCAGCACCGTCACGCCGGCCAGGGCGCCGCGCCCGCGGCTGCGCTCCAGCCAGACGGCGAGCAGCTTCGACTTGCCGAGCCCAGGCTCGGCTACGAGGCTGACGACTTGACTCCCCCCAGCGCGCAGGGTGGCCAACGCGGCGTCGAGCGCGGCCAGCTCGGCCTGGCGTCCGACGAGCGGCCCGGCGTGCTGCTCGTGGAGGGCGTGCGAGTCCTCGTCTTTCGGCCCGACCACGGCGTAGCGCGGCGCGCTGCCCGGCGCGTCGCCTTCCACGCCCACGGCGACGAGGTCGTAGAGGCCGCCCACGTGCCGGTACACGGCCTCGGCGGCCAGCGCGCCGCCGGCGCGCGACCGAGGCGCGCTAGCTCGGCGGAGATGTCCAGGGTGCGACCGCGAAGGTCCCCGTCGCGAGCGCGCACGGCCAGGCCCGTGTTGAGGCCGACGCGCGCCTCGACCGGCCGCTGCGGGATCGGCGGGTGCGAGCGGTCGTGCTCCAGCAGGGCCAGCGCCGCCCGCACGGCGCGGGGCGCGTGCCCCTCGCCGGCGAAGATGGCGCGTAGGTCGCCGGACGGCGTGGCGTCTACCCACCCGTCGTTCATGCACACATGCTGCGCCAGGGCGACGAGGTGCGCCGTGAGCGCGGCCGAGGCCGGGTCCGCTGGCGGCAGTCCGTCCAGCGTGAGGCGCGTGACCAGCGCGGTCACGCGCTGCACGGGCGCGCCAGGCCAGCGCCGGCGTCGGCCCAAGGCCGAGCGCAGTGCCGCAGCGTCGACCACGAGCCGGACGTACGGCACGTCCCGCTCGCCGTCGCCGATCCAAACGGCACACTCGGGGCACGTCTCGCGCGTCGCCGCCCACTCGCGCCGGCAGCGCCAGCAGATGCGCACACGCCGGCGCTCCTGGCGCAGGTCGACGAGTCGCCTAGCGTCCATCGCGCAACCCCGTGCCGGGCAGCGCCAGCTCCGGCGGGCCGACGAGCTGGGCGATGGTCCGCCGCCAGGCGGTTTGCTCGGCCCCGCGCGGCTCCTGCCGGTAGCGATAGTCCTCCTTGCGGAAGAACTCGCCCAGCTCGGCGTGCAGCGCCACGAGCCTGGGAGCCAGCACGTCGACCAGAAAGGCCAGCCCGACCCGCCCCGCGTCGCGCTTGAAGGCGTCGATGGTTGTGTGCTCGTGGACGCGGGTCCCGTCCTCGCTCGTCCACACCCAGCCCTCAGGATTGCGGACGCCGAGCGCAAGCAGCTCCTCGGCCTGCCGCCGTTTCCACGCGCGCAGCGCGGCCATCGCCTCAGGCTCCAGCTAGATGGTGCGGCGGCTGAGCTTCGTCCTGCCCTCGCTGACCAACTCACGCTGGCCGGCGACGGTGATCCCGCGATTGCCGGTGATCGTGCCGGCGTCGAAGTCCACGTCGCTTCATGTCAGGCCACGTAGCTTGCCGAGCCGGGAGCCCGACGCGAATGTCCTCACCAACCGCCACTCGGCTCCTGACTCAGGAAACAACCTTTGCTCCAGCGGCCTCGGCAGCCTCACGGAACAGATCGCGGAAGACATCGAGGAGTTCCGTGGACGCCTTCCCAGGTACTTCTGCGAGGATAGGCGCCGCCGCTTCGTAGATGCCCCTGATTACCTGGGCCCGTGGACGGGTCGATCCCGTGCCTCTGAACTCATACGCGACCAGCCACTCAGCTACGTGATCACGGAACAGGCGATTCTCCATCAGCTTGTGGATGCGTGTGTAAACCTCGCGCGACTGGCGGTCCACAGCGGCTTCCTTCGCCCCCTCGGCGCAACCGGCCGGCTCCCAGTCACGTGGGGCGACAAGGAAGGCCGCCAAGCGCTCCGAGACGAGCCTAATCAGGTCGGCCACGGGCCGCAAGGTGTCGTACTGGTCCTCCCATTGATAGGCGAAGCGCCTGGAGAGAGCTTTGATCCGGCTCCAGTGCTCAGCAGGAACACCCGGCTTGAACGCCACTCCGAGCCTGGGGTGCCAGTTCTCGTGGAACTGCTCAGTCGCTCGCTCGACTGCCAAGACGAGGTTGGCCATGTCGTAGATAGGAACGGCTTCTTGCGCCTCTATGCTGATCGTCGCCCGCCGGAACACATTGAGAAGCCGGTGCAAGGAGTCCCTGGTGAGTCTGTTTTGATCACTGAGGGGATCCTGGATCTTTGAAACGAAAAAGACGCGTTCCTCAATGCGTCGACGGAGCCGGCGACCAGCGCCCGACCCGATTGCTTCCTCAACCGCCCGCAGAGTGTTCTCTAGGGATGCCAACACGTGGCCCCTGCGATCGTGGATGGTCGGGAGGTTGTCACCACGGACCTGATCGAAATGGGTGAACGTAATTGCGAGCTTGGCATCATGCCCGCTGGCGGCTACGCTTCGCAGAACGGCCTGACCAGCTGCCTGCATCGGCTGAGCGGCGTTGTCCACAAGAAGGATCACATCGACCAAGTCATACCGCTTTGTGATCGAGGTCGGTAAGGACGAGACTGAAGCCGGGGTGTGGCCAAGCCCCTCACCGTCGATGAAGACGAGGCGCGTCGCCTCCCCGTCCTCGACCCAGGTTGGTCGGAAGGGGCCGGCAACGCGAAGTCCTTGAACGACAGGAGCAAGGAGTTTGCCGAAGTTGGGCGCGTAGTTGCTCGAGAACCGATTGATTGTCTTGATGAAGAGCTGGCGGTCGCCGCTCTCGAAGGACCATGTCGCAGGCCAGCCACCGCCATCCTTCTCGAACTCACCTTCGGCGAGCAGGCTAAATCGAACCTCGATCTCGGAAACGATTTTGTCCACAAGGTCGCGGGCTCGTGGGCGCTGCGCGACCTCGTTCTCAACGAGTTCAAGAAATGCGTCGCGGTCGTCGGGACTGAGCTTCTTCGGATCGATATCCAGTGCCGAGGCGACTGAGGGGCGTATCTCTTCGGCGATAGCCACGGTCTCCGTGAGGAAGGAGCGGAGCCTCTCTTGGAAGCGCGTGCGCTCCTCGTCGTCAACCTCGACAATGCCATCGTCTCCCTCTGCGGCCTCCTCCTCGAAGTCCACGTCGTCCTGGAGATCATCGTAGTGATCGCTCTCACCGCCGGCATCGGCGCGTGTCGGTGTAGACAGGGTGCCCAGCACGTAGCTGAGCCGGAACCGCTGCTCGTGATGTTCAAGTAGCCGGCGCAGCACAATCTCTTCGCGCTGTCCCGAGACCGCCGCCGACACTGCCCCCGTCACGCACTCCTCCACATAGGATCTCACGCGATCCCTGGGCAAGAAGGACACGACCGCGCGGAACAGCCCTCCTTCTTCGATCACTATCTCTGTGTCGAAGATCGTCGTCTTCGCGGTTGAGATCGACGGGAATCGCTCCTTCTTGGCATCGGTTCCGATGAACTGCCGCAGCAGCGTCGTCTTCCCGCCCCCAGTCGCTCCGACGACGAGGATCCGAGCGTACCCGTCATCCAAGCCGGGCAGAGGCAGCACTTCTTCTCGGAGGTTCCACGGTTCGACAGCACGGGATTCAACGTCATCGTAGAAGATCTCGACTACGAGAGGATCGAACTCATGCGCGGCTCGCTCCCTTGCCGAGAGGGGCCAGAAGGTCTCGTCCGTCAAGAGTCGGTTCAGCTGATCGACAAGGCGATCAGCCTGGCCATCATCTTTCGTTCCCAGACCGCGTCGGACCCGCAGAGGGCGACCATCCCCATCGCGGCGCAACGGGTGCCGGAAGGTGACACACCAGCCCTCCCGCCCCTGTCCTCGGTTCTTGCTGGCCCTGAACGTTGTTCCCATCGGGTGGCCTCCTTTGGCTGTGCCAGGTTGTTCATCACGTGTTGTACGGTGTTGTACCACGAACGGAATGGTCTGTCAAGAGGTTCCGGTACAACCCAGTACAACGACATTGCAGCTCTACACCAACGCCGTCCTCAAGTGACTGACTGGTATGAGCTTGCGCCTGCGTTCGCTCCGCCGCGCCGGCGGCCAGGGCGCCTCGCCGCGCAGCCAGCCGGCGCCGGCAGGCGCGATCTCGCCCGCTGCGAGGGACGCGAGCGACGCGGCCCAGCGGTCGAGGTGTCGCGCGTGCAGGGCCGCTAGCGGCCCGCGCAGGTCGTGGCGGCCCGAGAGCCCGCGCGCCGCCCGGTAGTGCGGCAGGCACAGGCCACGGCGCCGCATGGGTGTGGCTAGCCGCGGATGGTCCAGGTAGCACAGCAGGGTGGCCAGCGCGCCGCGCTCGCTGGTGCGCTCGTGCGCGCAGATCGGGCACGGGCCGGCTGCCCGAAGGTCACACCGACCGATGTGCAGCGCATCGCCGATGGCTGCCAGCACGTCCGCGAAGATGATGGCCGGGCCGGTAACGCCGAGGCCCTCGGCGTCGGCGACCTGGCAGAGGCGCAGCGTGTGCCGGGGGCAGAACCCGAGCGCCTCACGGATGCGTGCGCGCACATCCGGGTCGTTGACGTTCTCCCAGAGGAGGCTCCACAGGGTGTTCTCGCAGGTCTCGGCGGCGAGCTGGCAAATCGGGCAGCCCTCGCCCGCTTCGAGCGCGCGGAGCAGCATCAGTGCCACCAGGTCGAGACGTTCCCCCGCGCGCTCGTGCTCGCGCCCGAACATCGGCTGCCTTCCGCCGCGCTGCTCCGCGTCGCCGGCGTGCGCAGAGACCCGTGTGGCCGGTCGCTGCGGCCCGCCGTGCAACGCCGGGCACGGCGGCCGCCAGCAAAAAAGCTTCTACCGACCGGCGCCGTGCCTCGTCAGTAGAAGCTATCAGCCAGGTGTCCTGGCGGGCGGCCACGGAGAGCGGGCCCGTGGCCCGGCGAGCCTCATCGCCGCTATGCGCTTGTCTACGGCGAGCATAGCACGCCGCGCGCCGGCTACGCTCGCGGTACGCGGTCGCGACGCGCCTGGCGCATGACTTCTGACGTGACGACGGCGCAGCCGCGCTCGCGAAGCAACCGCAGGGCCAGCGGGCCAGGATCGCCGTACGCAGCAGTGTCGAGGACCCGACCGCCGCCCACCCGCCGCGGCCCGACGTCAACACCCGCCATCGCGTCGATGCCCCTGTGGGCCCCAAGCCCACCTGCGCGCTCCGACCGCGCTCGGACGTTCCTCGTACGATGACTCTAGGGATGGCGCACGGATCGGTACATCGGGAGAAAACCTTGATTCGTGTCCTAGACGGGCGGTCTGGTGACCGCGATTCTCGCTCTGACGGCGATCGTTCCTTCATCCTCGGCGCAGAGCGTGTGAGCGATTAGCACGATCGCCCGAACACAGTGCGCCACCGACAGCGGAGAACCGTAGCAGCAGAGGAGGTAAGGCCGGTTTTCAGACCCTCCGCTGCCGTCATCACGCCGGGCGGCGCGGGTGCCCTGCCTAGCGGATGAACAGCGGCGCGAGCACCAGCGTGATAGTCGACAGTAGCTTGATGAGCACGTGCAGCGACGGGCCGGCCGTGTCCTTGAACGGATCGCCGACCGTGTCGCCGACGACCGCCGCCTTGCGAGCCTCGGTGCGCTTGCCCAGCGCCTCGCCGCCATCGCTCTTCAGGTAGCCGGCCTCGATGAACTTCTTGGCGTTGTCCCAGGCGC
>JACQUS010000257.1 GCA_016210125.1 Chloroflexota bacterium
CGGCCGGGAAAGCGCGCCAGCAGCGCGCGGTTCGACTCCGGCCCGCGGTCGCGGGCGAAGACGACCGGGCCGGCCAGCAGCGGGTCGTTGGCCGAGAAGAGCATGCCATAGTGCCACCACTCCCACGGCTCGCCGCGCTGCGCGATGAAGACCAGTGCGTTCGATAGGCCGGCGCGCTCGACGGCGCGCTGCGGGCCGGCGTCCACGTAGTTGTAGCCGCGGTGCAGCGCCACCTGCTCCGGCAGGTAGGTAGCCACGTTGGCCAGCACGAGCGCCGCCAGCAGGGCGCTTGGCAGGCGACGTAGCGCGCTCGCGGCCAGGGCGGCGTGGAGCGTGGCGACCCCCCGCGCACTCAGCAGCGCCAGGAAGCCCAGGCTCTCGTAGTAGTAGCGCGGGCCGTACATGATGCCGTCGGCCCAGTAGCCGACGTAGCCGAGGACGTGCGCGGCGAAGCCCGCCAGCAGCAGCGCGTCGGCTCGCGTGGCACGGCGGAGCAGGAACGGCAAGGGCACGAAGAGCAGGCTCAGGCCGAAGGGCCAGCCGAAGAGGTGCGGGTTCAGCAGGGCGAGGTTGCGCGCCGTGTTCTCCAGCCCGCGCTGGACGCTGTGCGGCCCGTGCATGCCGATGCCGGGGCCGAAGCCTGGGAGGTCGAAGTCCCACCAGAGCACCATCGGGTTGAGCAGCGGGTCGCCGGTCAGCGCCCACTGGTGCGCCAGCGTGACGAGCGGTCCAAACGCCGCGGCCGCGGCGATGAGCGGCCAGCGGCGCGCCGCCGGGCGGGCGCGCTTCGCCAGTGCCCGCCCGGCAGGGAGGACGCTGGCGAGCGCGAACGGCGCTGCCAGCCAGACGGCCGTCCATGGGCGCGTTAGGAAGAGCATGCTCCACGCGAGCCCGGCGCCGAGCGCCGCCCACCCACCGCCCGGTCCGAGCCAGACGCGTGCCCAGCCGAGGGCGAAGGCCAGCGCCCAGACGAGCGCCGTCGGATGGGCCATGAACGAGCCAGACATGAGCAGAAAGAAGGGTGAGCTGAGGACGAGCGCGGCGGCCAGCAGCCCGGTACGCGGGCCGTAGAGCGTGCGGCCGAGGGCGAAGACGAGCCACAGCGCTACGCCGGCGAAGAGCGGGTTGACCAGCCAGGGGGCGCCAAGCAGGACGCCGGGCGTCAAGGCCAGCGCGTGGCCTGGCGGATACTTCGAGAACCAGCGCCCTTCGTGGACGACGACGAACTCCTGGAGGAATGCCTCGGGCTCCGGCGGCGCCGGCACCCAGAGTCGCCCCAGTGCGTAGGTCTTGGCATGGAAGAGGTAGGTCACCGAGTCCTGAACGTGCGGGATGCGCTCGAGGACGAAGGCGGCGATGGCCGCCGTGGCCACGAAGCCGGCCAGGGCGATGAGCAGGGCGACGCGAGCGGCAAGGCGTGTACGCACAGGTTCCGGCACCTTGACCCCATTGTATGGTGCGGGTGGAGGCGTCGCCAAAGTGCGAAGGCTACCCGCAAGCGCCCGGCCCGGCGCCCGCCACGCTCTGCTAGACTAGGGCCGACGGTGCCCGGCGCCCGGGGTAGCTGCCGTGAAGCTCGCCTTGGTCGGCGACGTCATGCTCGGCCGGCTCGTCAACGAGGTCCTGCGGCACGCGCCGGCCGACTACCCCTGGGGCGACACGCTGGCGATCTTCGGCGGCGCCGACCTGCGCATCTGCAATCTCGAGTGCGTCATCTCCGATCGCGGCACTCCCTGGATGCGCACGCCGAAGGTCTTTCACTTCCGCTCGGACGCCAAGAACATCGCCGTCCTCAAGGCCGCCGGCATCGACGCCGTCGCGCTGGCCAACACCCACGCGCTGGACTACGAGGTCGAGGCGCTGCTCGACACGCTGAGCATCCTTGATGGCGCCGGCATCGCGCGCGCCGGCGCCGGCGCGGACCTAGCCGAAGCGTCGCGCCCGGCCACCTGCGCGGCCGCCGGCGCCGCCGTCGGCTTGGTTGCCTTCACCGACAACGAGCCGGAATGGGAGGCCACCGCGACCCAGCCCGGCCTACTCTACGTGCCCGTCGATCTCGAGGACGCACGCGCACGGCGGCTCTTCGCCGCCGTGGAGGAGGCGAAGAGCGGCGTCGACCTGCTCGTCGTCTCGGCACACTGGGGGCCGAACTGGGGCTACCGCCCGCCGTCGGCGCACGGGCCCTTCGCCCGGCGGCTCGTCGACGCCGGCGCCGATGTCATATTCGGCCACTCCGGCCACGTCTTCCGCGGCGTCGAGCTCTACCGCGGCCGGCCCATCGTCTACTGCGCCGGCGACTTCGTCGACGACTACGCGGTCGACGAGGTCGAGCGCAACGACGAGTCGTTCATCTTCGTCGTCGAGACCGAGGGCGCGCAGCCGCGGCGGCTGCTCCTCCATCCGACCGTCATCCGCGAGTACCAGGCACGTCTGGCCCGCGGCGGGGAGGCCGAGGCCATCGCCGGCAAGATGCAGCGGCTCTGCGCCGAGCTGGGGACGGCGGCCGGCTGGCGGCGCGAGGAGCACGTGCTGGAGATGCGCGTCGGCGTGTATGAGTCTTGACTGCAAGCGTGCCACGCTAGCCGACTGCGAGCGTTGCTGGGCAGTCGTAGCCACTCAAGAGGTGTGCCGGCGCTTCCTGCGTGCATGCTCGCACACTGCGGTTACTCGATGGCATCGTCTTCAGGCTCACCCGGCGCGAGTTGCTCCTCGAGGACTCGTAGGATCTCCGTTGCGAGGTAGACGCGATTGCGCGGCCGGCCGGTCACTTCGCGCAGCATTCCCGCTGCCGCCAGCCGCTCGATGTTCTGCGAAGCGGCGGGAAAGCTCACGTCGAGAAGCCGTGCTGCCTGCGTGATGGTGAGCGCCGGTGTGCTGAACAACGCGTCGACCAGGTGCAGCGAGGCCAGCGGGAACCGCTCCTGCTGTAGACGGCTGCGATAGTGCTGCTGCAGGCTCAGGAGCCGCTGACTGCGCCGCACTGCGTCGCGCGCCTGTTCTGTTACGGCATCGAGGAAAAAGAGCACCCACTCTCGCCAAGCTCCGCGCTGGCTCACCGCTAGGAGATGGTCGTAGTAGGCCTGGCGGTGACGCTCGAAGTAGGCGCTGAGGTACAGGAGCGGTTGCGGGAGCCATCTCCTCTCGCAAAGGAGCAAGATTATGAGCAATCTCCCCAGGCGGCCGTTCCCGTCCCTGAAAGGGTGTATCGCTTCGAACTGATAATGCACGAGCGCGAGCCATACCAACAGCGGCAGCGTCAACGGCTCGTGCAAGAAGCGCTCGAAGGCGTCCAGAGCGGGATGCATCTCCTCGACTGGAGGAGGGA
>JACQUS010000258.1 GCA_016210125.1 Chloroflexota bacterium
AAGCTGGCCACGCGCGCGGCCAGGCCGCCGACCACGAGGCGGCGGTAGAGTCGGCTCGCCGTGCCGAGGCGCGCGCCGGAGCGAAAGCCCAGGGCCTTGGCGCCGGTGAGGATGGCGTCGGCGACCAGCAGCGGCAGGAAGTCGGGATGCGTTGCCGGGACGGTCGGGTAGAGGGCCTGCCAAAGCGGCGCCGGTGCCGGCCAGCGCAGCGCCAGCCGGCGCTCGGTGATGGGCTCGGGCTCCTCGGGCGTGGGCTGCGGCGGCTGCGCGCGCGGCGGCAGGCTGCCGAAGAAGCGCTCGACCTGGGCCAGGGTCGTGGCCGGATCGAGGTCGCCGACGAGCACCAGGCGCGCACGATTTGGCCCGTAGGACGCGGCGTAGTGGGCGTAGAGCGCGTCGCGGCTGACGCCGGCGATGTCGGGCTTCCAGCCGATGACCGGCTGGCGGTAGGGGTGGTTCTGGTAGAGCACGGCCGTCAGCCCCTCGTCCAGCCGCGTCTCAGGGTGGTTGTCGTAGCCATCGCGCTCGGAGAGGATGACCGTCCGCTCGCGCTCGACCTCCGCCGGATCGAAGGTGGCGTTGAGCATACGGTCGGCCTCGACGTCGAAGAACACGCCGACCTCTCCAGCCGGCAGCGTGGCGAAGTACGTGGTGAAGTCGAGCCAGGTGTAGGCGTTGTGCTGCGCGCCGGCGCGGCTCAGGCGCCGGCTGATCTCGCCGACCGCCAGGCGCTCGGTACCCTTGAAGAGCAGGTGCTCGATGAAGTGCGCCATGCCGGTCAGCCCCGGCCGCTCGTGCCGGCTGCCGACCGCGTACCAGATCCAGCACGAGGCCAGCGGCGCCTCGGGCCGGCGGCGGATCAATACCTCGAGCCCGTTGTCGAGGCGCGTGGAGAGGAGAGCGGTCATCGTGATGCTCCTGCGCGATAGCTAAGCTGCGCGATGCTGTGCCTATGCTTGGTTGCGTGCCCGGCAGTCGGCGCTCCTGCCTCTATTATGCAGCCTCGGGACCAGCGGACCGGCCGGGGGATGGGACTGCGCCGCCGGGGTTGGCCTCACCCCCTCGGTCCCCCTCTCCCGCGCGCGGGAGAGGGGGAGGGCGGGCCGGCGGACCGGGGGAATCCAAAGGGACGAGCCCCTTTGGGCGGAATTCTCGGGGGGACGGCGCGGCTACCGCCAGCTCAGGCTGTGTCCACCGTCGACGACGATGCAGGCTCCGGTGACGTAGCGTGCCGCATCAGACGCCAGGTAGACGACCGCGCCGACCATCTCGTCCGGCTCGGCCATGCGACCGAGAGGCACGCTCGCAGCGACCACCGGCATCGCGCCAGCAGCCATAGCGGCCTCGGTGAACGGCGTGCGCGTCGGTCCCGGAGAGACGCAGTTGACGCGGATGCCGTACGCGGCCCACTCCAGCGCCAGCACGCGCGCCATCTGCACCACGGCGGCCTTGCTCGCGCAGTAGGCGACGCGCTGCGACGTCACGACTGTGGCGAGCTGCGAGGCGATGGTGATGATCGCCCCGCTGCCGCGCTCGCGCATGACGCGCGCCGCGGCCTGGGAGCAGAGGAACGGCCCGGTGCTGTTGACGGCGAAGACCAGCTCCCAGTCCTCGAGGGAGTGCTCCAGCGCCGGCTTGTGGACGCGGACGCCGGCGTTGTTGACCAGCACATCGAGCCGGCCGTGCGCCGCAACCACGCGATCGACGGCGCGCTGCACCGCCGCTGGATCGCGCACGTCGAGCGCCAGCGCCAGCCCGGGCCGCCCGAGCGCCCGCAGGGCCTGCTCGACTTCGGGCAAGGTGTCGGCGCGCAGGTCGGCGGCGGCGACGGTCGCCCCGGCGTCGGCTAGGCCAAGCGCAATGGCGCGGCCGATGCCCTGCGCAGCGCCGGTGACGAGGGCCACTTGGCCGTCGAGGCGGAAGCTGGGATAGCCCATCACCGTGCTCTACCAGGCCACGTAGCCGCCGTCGACGAAGATCGTCGTGCCGGTGACCCACGACGACTCGTCGCCGGCCAGGAAGACCGCTGCGCCGACCATGTCGTCCGGCTGGCCCATCCGACCCATCGGGATGAGCTTCACCTCCTGGGCCAGTGTCTCCGGCGTGTGGCGCGTGACGAGCCGCTCGCTCAGCGTCGGCCCCGGCGCGAGGCAGTTCACGCGGATGCCGTGGGTCGCCAGGTCGATGGCCATCGCGCGCGCCAGCATGCGCACGCCGCCCTTGGCCGCGCAGTACGGCACCAGGTCCGGGCGCGCGACCTCCGAGAGCTGCGAGGAGGTGAAGACGATGGCGCCGCCGCCGTGGGCGGCCATATGGTGTGCGAAGACGAAGCCCGTGTTGAACGCCCCGTCGAGGTTGAGGAGGCGGTCGGTCTCCCAGTCCGCCGGCGTCAGCTCCAGGAAGGGCTTCCGGGCGTAGGAGCCGCCGGCATTGGCGAAGACGGCGTGCACCCGGCCGAACAGCCGCTCCGCCGCCGCGAGCAGTGCCTCGACAGAAGCCAAGTCGCGCACGTCCACCGCCACTCCCAGCGCCTGGCCACCCTCGGCGACGATCTGGCGGGCCGCGTCCTCGGCCGCCGCGCCGCGGATGTCGGCGCACGTCACGCGCGCGCCCTCGCGTGCCACGCCACGGGCGATAGCCCGGCCGATGCCCTGGCCGGCGCCAGTGACCACGACGTGCCGCTCGCGCAGTCGCATGCTGCCCTCCCACCGCGTGCACTGCGCAGTGTAGCATGGCGGACTCGCGAGCGATGAGTGATTGTGTGTTGGGCTCGCCCCGTGCAGGGGCGGCGAGGATGCGGGACGCCGGGGAGTCCAGAGGGACCGAAGCCCCGTTTGGGCATTCTCTTCGGGGAGGGGCCTCACAGGGGTAGGTATGTTCCGGAACGTGTCGCGCTCGTTCCGTAGGGGCGGGGCTTGTCCCCGCCCGAACCCCTACCCCAGCGGGCGGGGACAAGCGCCGCCCCTACGCCGATGATGCCCCTCCGCGCGCGACGGTCCCGTTGGACGTTCATCCCTATGCAGAACCGCGAACCATGCACTTACCTACCCCTGTGAGCGGGGATGGGTTGGGGACGCCCAACCGAAGGCTCTCCTGAGCCTAGACTGGCAGAACCAGCGCCTCGTGTGCGACCATCACCTCCATGGACCGCTTGCCCGTCGTCGTGTTCCTGGCCGGCGCGTCTCCCACGGCCAGCGAGCCGGAGCGCTGGCTGGCCGCAGCGCACCTGGCGGCGGCGCAGGACCTGCTCGCCCGGGCGCTGGCCGACCCGGTCTGCGGGCCGTGTTTCGTCGTCGGCGGCGACGCGGACGTGGCGCGCGCGTTCTCCGGCTGGCCGGTCGTCGTCGTGCCCGGCCCGCGGCCATTCCACTTCGGCCGCGCGCTGGGCGACCTCGCGCGCCGCGAGCGTCTAGAGGCCGTGCTCTATCTTAGCGGCGGCGCGGGCGTTCTCCTGCCTCAGGGATTCGTCGGCGCGATGGCCGCGCGCCTTGCGCCGCGCCGCGTCGTGACGAACAACCGCTTCTCCTGCGACTTCGCTGCCTTCGCCCCGGCCGAGGCGCTGGGGCAAGTGCGTGACCTCCCGCGCGATAACGATCTGGCCTGGGCGCTCGCCGCCGACGCCGGCTTCGCCGTCGAGGAGCTGCCGCGAGAGGCGGCGACGCTCTACGACCTCGATAGCCCGCTCGATCTGCTGGTGCTGCGGCTCGCCGGGCAGCCGGGGCCGGCGCTGGCACGCTGCCTAGCCGCCTTGCCCGGCGACGACGGCTGGCTGCGCGCCGCGGCCCGACCGTTCGCCGACGGCGCGGCGGAGGTCACGATCGCCGGTCGCCTGGCGACGGACACGCTGGCGTTTCTCGATCGTGAGGCCGCCTGCCGCAAACGCGCGCTCGTCGAAGAGCGTGGCATGGAGGCCAGTCGGCGCGCGGCGGGCGGTGCGGCGCGTTCGCTCGTCGGCCGGCTGCTCGAGGCGATCGGGCCGGCGGCCTTCTTTGCCCAGCTCTCGGAAACGTCGGCATCGGCCTTCGTCGATACGCGCGTGCTGCTCGCGCACCGCGGTGCGGGCCTCGCGCCGTCCGAGCGCTTCGCGGCCGATCTGCTCTGGGCCGACGCGCTGCGCGAGCCGTGGCTGCGGGAGCTCGTCGAGGCGGCCCGCGCCGCGCCGCTTCCGGTGGTGCTCGGCGGGCACACGCTGCTGAACGGCGGGCTGCGGCTGCTGGTCGCCTGGAGCTGGCGAGCTGGCAGCTTGACGGATCGCCCCGTGGCACAGTAGGCTCTCTTTAGACGAGACTAAAGCTCGCCCGCGCGTCGTGGCAGAGCGCGCGCCCTCGGACGAGGGGGCGAGTGTATCCTGGACCGACGGCGCCTGGCGGTGCGAGGGTGCCTGGTGCTCGGCTCGGTCGTTGAAGACTACCTCAAGGGTATCTACAAGCTCCAGCAGGAGCACGGCCGCGTGCCCACGTCGGCCGTCGCGCAGCGTGTCGGCGTCACCGATGCCTCGGCGACCAACATGATCAAGCGCCTGGCCGAGCTTGGGCTGGCGCGCCACCATCCCTATCGCGGCGTGGAGCTGACCGAGGCCGGCGAGAAGGTCGCGCTGGAGGTCATTCGCCACCATCGCCTGATCGAGCTGTACCTGAAGGAGGCGCTCGGCTACCCGTGGGACCAGGTCGACGCCGAGGCCGAGCGCCTGGAGCACCACATCTCCGAGGAGTTCGAGGACCGCATCGACGCCGCGCTCGGCCACCCGACCGTCGATCCGCACGGCGATCCCATTCCGTCGAAGGACGGGACGGTCGACGATGAATACCTGCCTCGCCTGACCGACCTCCAGCCGGGCGAGCGCGCCGTCATCCGGCGCGTCAGCGACCGCGACGCCGAGAGGCTGCGCTACCTCGCCCAGCTCGGGCTCTACCCGGGTGTCGCGGTCTACCTCCGCGAGCGGGCCCCGTTCAATGGGCCGCTGTTTGTCCGCGTGGGGGATACCGAGCACGTGTTGGGGCATGACCTGGCGGCAACGATCGGCGTCGAGCAGCGGCGAGACGCCGAGCCTGCCCCTGCGGAGCGCTAGCGCGCCGCGCGCCCGCCGTCGCCTCGCCGCGACGCGGCGAGTGGTATGATGGTGGGCCGGTGGCCGCTGCCGCGGCTGCCTCCAGACCGATGCATACGGGAGCGTGCCGCGATGCGCCTCGGGATCTCCTGGGTTCCTGACAATCTGCGCACCTATCCAGAGCTGGCTCGCGCGACCGAAGAGGCCGGCTTTGAGCTGCTCGGCGTGCCCGACACACAGGCCTCGGTCTACCGCGAGAGCTACGTCACGCTGGCGACTGCGGCGCTGCATAGCACGCGGCTGCGGATCGGGCCGCTGGTGACCAACCCGATCACCCGCCATCCGGCCGTCACGGCGGCCGCGCTCGCTAGCCTCCACGAGCTGGTGCCTGGACGCGTCATCGCCGCGTTTGGCACTGGCGACAGCGGCGTCTACAACCTCGGCCTGCGACCGGCGCGGCTGGAGACGCTGGTCGCCTACATCAAGGCCGTGCGCGCGATGCTCCACGGGCAGCCGGCCGAGTGGCGGGGGGCAACGGCGAGGGTGCTGTGGCCGCAGGGCGGCGTGCCGCTGTTCGTCGGCGCCGGCGGCCCGCGGACGCTCGAGCTGGCCGGCGAGCTGGCCGACGGCGTCATTATCGCCGTCGGCGCCACCCCGGAGGCCATCGCCGCCGCCGAGGCGGCCATCGCCCGCGGCGCGGCGCGCGCCGGCCGCGACCCGCGCAGCATCGAGCGCTGGTGGTGGGTGCGCGGGAGCCTCGCCGATAGCTACGAGGAGGCCGTCACCTGGTCGCTCCCGTCGCTGGCGTCGGTGTGCAACCACGCCTTTCGCTTCAGCTTCGAGGGCAAGGCCGTGCCCGAGCGCTACCACGAGAGCATCCGCCAGCTCCAGGCGCGCTACGACTTTACGGCCCACAACCGCTTCGGCGCTGACAGCCCGAATGGTCTGCTGGCGCGGGAGCTGGGGCTGGTGGACATTCTGGTCGACCGCTTCGGCGTCGTCGGGACGCCGCGCCAGGTGGTCGAGCGCCTGCGCGAGCTGGAGGCCCGCGGCGTTGCGGGCATCGTGCTGCGCATC
>JACQUS010000255.1 GCA_016210125.1 Chloroflexota bacterium
CGGTGGCCATCGCGAACAAGCCGCCTGGGCCGGGCCACCCGCGGCACGCCGCGGCGGCGCATGAGCTCTTGACGACGGTGCGCCTGATGGCCGAGGTGAAGGTGGTGGGCCGGCGCTTCAGCAACGCGGTCCGGGCGTCCGAGGCCGCGGCGCCGGCGGAGCCGGCCGCGGTGGCGCTTGCCGCGGGCCTGCGGCCTCTGGCCATCGCCATCGCCGCCTCAACCGGCGGGCCAGCGGCCATCGAGGTCGTGCTGCGCGCCCTGGGGCACGAGGTCGACGTGCCGATCTTCATCGTGCAGCACATGAGCTGCGGCTTCCTCGCTGGCATGGTGGCCTGGCTGGCGTCGACCTGCCCGCAGCCCGTGCGCCTGGCGGCGCAGGGCGACCAGCCGCTGGGCGGCACGGTGTACCTCGCGCCCGAGGACCACCACCTGCTCGTCACGCGGCACGGCACGCTGCGGCTCAGCAATGCCCCGCTGGTGAACGGCTTTCGCCCCTCCGGCGACGTGCTCTTCCAGTCGGTCGCCGAGTGCTATGGCGCGCGGGCGCTCGGCATCGTGCTGACCGGGATGGGCACCGATGGCGCGGCCGGCCTGGCGGCCCTCCGCGCCGCCGGAGCGCACACCATCGCCCAGGATGAGGACACGTCGGTCGTCTACGGCATGCCGGGTGCCGCCGCGGCCGCCGGGGCCGCCACGCAGGTCCTGCCGCTGCCGAAGATCGGCCTTGTGGCGCGCGGGCTGCTGGCCCTCAAGAGCGCCGCGGGGTAGGCGACCCTCGACCCCAGTAGGAGGCTGCCGGTGAATGCACAGCGTTCGCGAGCGCTGGTCATGGTGGTGGACGACAGCACCACCCAGGCGCAGAAGATGGCCCAAGCGCTCGAAGCGGCCGGGTTCCGCACCCGGCTCGCGCAGAACGGCCGTGACGCGCTCGAGCAGGCGCGGCGCTGGCGGCCCGACGTCATCGTCTCGGACATCCTCATGCCGGTGATGGACGGCTTCGCGCTCTGCCGCGAGGTGCGCCGCGATCCCGAGCTCGCTCAGGTGCCCGTCGTGCTCTATACGATCACGTACGTCGACCCGAAGGACGAGGAGTTCGCCCGCGGCATCGGCGCCAGCCGCTTCCTCGTCAAGCCCAAGGACCCAGAGGCCCTGGTGCAGGAGATCCGCATGGCCCTGGCCAACGGCCACACGGCCAGCGCGACCGCGCCGGCCGGCCCGGGTGACGAGGCGGCCTTCGTCGCGGCGTACAGCGAGCGCCTGGCAGCGAAGCTGGAGGAGAAGATCACCGACCTCGAGGCGGCGAACCGCCAGCTCAGCCAGCACTACGAGGAGGCGTTGGCAGCGCGCGACCAACTGGCCGTGCTGCTGAAGACCGCCGAGATCGCCGTCTCGTCCCTGGACCTCGACGCGGTCCTGGACCGGCTGGCGCTGCATCTGGTCACGGCGCTCAGGATCACCTGCTGCCGCATCAGCCTTGTGGACGCGGGTGGCGACCATCTGGTCGTCGTGGCGGCGCGCGCGATCCGTGAGCTCGACTGGGACCGCCGGATCGGCCAGCGCATCCCCCTGGCCGATGCGCCGGTCCATCGGGCTGCGCTCCTCGCCCGCGAGCCGCACGTTGTCGCCCTGGACAGCGCCGAGAGTCCGATGCCCGCGGCGGAGCGCGCCGTGGCGGGGCTCGAAGGGCTGCGCACGGCCTTGCTGCTGCCGATGGCGATCGGCGAGCAGTCCATCGGCCTCATCTGCCTCGGAGAGGCCCGCATGCGACGGCGCGCGCCGATCACCGAGGCGCAGCTAAGGCTGGGGCGGGCCATGGCTGAGGAGATCGGCCTGGCCATCGAGCACGCGCGCGCCATCCGCGAGCGCGAGCAGGCGCAGGCGGCGCTGCGCGAGAGCAACCGCCGCCTGGAAGAGGCGCTGTCGGAGCTTCAGGCGATGCATCCACGGCTCGTCCAGCAGGAGCGCCTGCGCGCGCTCGGCGAGATGGCCAGCGGCATCGCGCACGACTTCAACAATGCCCTCTCGCCGATCGTCGGCTTCACCGAGCTGCTGCTCAAGCGCCCGGCCGACCTGGCCGATCGCGAGAAGGCGATCGGCTACCTGGAGCTCATCAGCACCGCCGCGCAGGACGCGGCCGGCATCGTCAGTCGCCTGCGGGAGTTCTCGCGGCCGCGCGAAGAAGGCGAGGCCCTGCTGCCGGTGCAGGTCAGCAGCCTCGTCGAGCAGACGATCGCCCTCACGCAGCCGAGGTGGCGGAATCAGGCTTCCGCCAGCGGCATCACGATCGACATACGGACCGAGCATGGCGATACGCCACCCATCGCCGGCAACGAGAGCGAGCTCCGCGAGATGCTCACGAATCTGATCTTCAACGCCGTCGACGCCATGCCTCACGGTGGGACCATCACGCTGCGCACACGACGCGAGGCAGCGCGCGTGCTCCTCGAGGTGCAGGATACGGGCACCGGCATGAGCGAGGAGGTGCGTCGGCGCTGCCTCGAGCCGTTCTTCTCCACGAAGGGGGAGGGTGGCTCCGGCCTTGGCCTGGCGCAGGTCTACGGCATCGTCGAGCGGCACGCCGGGAGCATCGACATCGCCAGCGCGCTCGGTCAGGGGACGACGTTCAGCGTTCGCCTGCCGGCATGGGCGGCGTCGCACACAGAGGCCACAGGCTCCCCTACCCCCGTGGGGGGGGGGGGGGGTCGCCCGCTGCGCGTGCTCGTCGTCGACGATGAGCCGCTGGTGCGGCGCGTCGTGGCCGAGTACCTCACGAGCGATGAGCACGTGGTCGAGACCGCGGCCAGCGGAGCGGACGGGCTGGAGAAGCTCCGCGCCGGCCGGTTCGACCTCGTGATCACCGACCGCAGCATGCCGGAGATGAGCGGCGATGAGGTCGCCGCGGCCGTGAAAGCCCTCGCGCCGCACACGCCGGTGATGCTCTTGACCGGCTTTGGCGAGGTCATCAGCGCCGCTGGCGAGAAAGCTGGCGCCGTGGACGACGTCGTGGGCAAGCCGGTGACCCTCAGCACCCTGCGCGAGGCGCTGGCGCGCGTGGTGCCGAGGCCGTAATCGGCCTGCGCGGCCGGCAGACGCGGCAGCGCGGCAGGTGTCGCCCGCACCGTGCGGCCGCGCAGACGTTTCACTGGTCTCGAGCAGATTTCGCAGGGAGTGAGCAGGCGGGCGAGCGTCGTCGCCTGGCCGCATGCCCAATGCTTGCGAGAAGCGGTCTAGTCCCAGGACCAGTCGATCTTCCTGACGACCAGCTCGCCGTGCACGCTGTCGAGCCACGCGCACTGGCTCGATGCCGAGCCCCAGCCTCCGGACACCAGGATCTGCAGGCCGCTCGGGCCGACCATCGACGGCACTAGCGCGTCGTCGTCGTTCGCGTCGACGAGCTTCGTCCAGTGATTCTTGTAGGTCGCGCTCAGCCCACCCGTGCGCTTGATGTCGCGGACCGGGCGGACGCAGCGCTCTAGCAGGAGGTCGCGCAGCTTGGCCTTGGTCCAACCGTTATGAGCCAGTATCTGCGCGCCTTGTGGGTTGAGGACCAGCAGCTTCTGCGTCGCGGCCCTGAAGTTCCCAAGGTGGCAGATGGAGTCCACGATGACGTAGATGCTGTTCTCGAACGTCTGCGTGCCGATGGCCGGCGTGATCTGGTAGTGCGTGACCGCCGGAAACACGGCCACCGCGCTGTCCTCGGGCCGCAGCCCGTTGGTGACGTGGAGCTCCTCCCAAGGATTGCCGTCGTCCGGGGGACGCTCGGCGATCAGGTAGGCAGCCCGCGCCGGGTGGCCCAGAGTCGCCTGCGACATCTGGCCCGGCCGCCCGTAGCCGATGTTCCAGAGGATGAGCCTGATGGCCCGACCGATCGTCGCATTGGTGCGGTGGCCCGTGCCCGTGAAGGCCCCAGCGCCAAAGTTGAAGCCCAGCTTCTGCACCACCGGGCCGCTGATGATGGCCAGCGGAGCGGGGCCGGCCGTGGTGGCCTGCACGCGCAGCAGCTCGAACGCCGGATCGAGCATCGCCTCCACTGCGGCGATGATGATCGGCATGTACTCGGGCTTGCAGCCGGCCATCACCGCGTTGATGGCGATCTTCTCGATCGTCGCCACGCCTTCGCCCGGCGGCACGACGCCGATCACCTCGCCCGGGTCGCGGCCGACGTACTTGATCATTGCCGCGACGCGGTCGTCGGTCGGCGGCAGCACGGGCAGCCCGTCGGTCCAGCCGCGCTCGTAGGCCATCTCTACGAATGCCGCCAGGTCCTCGGCCTCGTAGACCTTCGAGGTCAGCCTCACTGCGCGCCTCCTTCTGTGGACGCCGATCCCGGCGCTCGCGGCCCGCAGCGCCGGCCGACGGCGCCGGGCCGGCCGGCGGTCCGCGACTCGGGCACGGCCTACCTCCCGACGGCCAGGAGCATGGCGGCCGCTCGCTCGACGACCTCGCGAGCTTTGCGCTCCACGACCTCTGCCGGCTCTTCGTCCACCAGATCGCGCGCGTAGATCAAGGCCGGCGCGTTGGGCATGCCAACCTGGGCCGCCGCCAGTCCAGCAAGGGTCCGGAACGGCTCGTGGACGAGACTCACTGCCGGAACACCCTCGCGCATGACATTCACCGTGTCACGCACGGTCGACGTGGTGCACGAGCCTCAACCACCCACGCCGACAAGAGCGTAGTCGACCTGCTGCGCGAACGCCGCGATCTCCGCCGCGGAGGCCGGATTCCACGTGCTCCTCTTGTAGAGCCGGTGGACCTCCGACGGCCGGAAGCGCGCCTCGGCGATCCGCTCCAGGACGGGCCAGAAGTTCACCGACGAGGCGTGCTGGCTCCACAGCAGCCCCATGCGGCGACCCTCTATCGCCTCCAGCACGCGAAGCCGCTTCCCTTCGGGCGGCCTGTTGATCTCCGCGAGCGGATCACGCACCCTGATGGCCATCGCGCGTCCTCCTCGGCCGGGCTTGCACAGGTGGTGCGGCGAGTCCGATGAGCAGCGGACGCCGGCACGGCAGCGGAGCAGGTCAAGCGACCGCCTGTACCGCGCAGACGCATTCTACACCGATCCGGCGGCCTGGGGCGCTCCTCGCGGCACGCCTCGTGGCGCTCCGGGCAGTCGCGGCACGCCACGGCTCTGGTGACAGACATCACAGGTCCGTGGTGACCGGCACACTTCCTCGCCTCTGCCCAAGCACTACCCTTGCTTTACATACCAGCGCCGGCGCGCCGACCGCGGTGCCACGCCTGCGGGCGGCCGAAGCCGACCGGTACCAGGCGATGTACAGCGCTGTGCCCGCCGTTGTGCCGGGCCGGCTAGTGGTGGGGACGCTCGCGTCTTCCGCGGCAGCATGGTGAACGTGTGCGCGTAGAGTCTGACCCGCGCCCTCTCAGGGTGCTCGCCACGAACGTGTCAGGCTACTCCTGGCCTGTCGAGGCGTGGCAGCGTGCGCTCGCCTGGCGGCCCGACGTGATCTCGGCGCAGGGCACCACGCTCGACGACGGCGCTTACCTCCTTGGCAGTGACAAGATGTACACGCGCGGGGGAAAACTGCCCTTCCGACGCGCCATGGAGCTGGTGCTGAGCGCGGCCAAGGCGCTGGGCATCCCCGCGGTGTTCTCGGCCGGGGACTCGGGACACGACATCGGGCTGGAAGGCGCCCTGCGGGTCATCGACGAGGTGACCGCCGAGCTGGGCATCCGCATGCGCCTAGCGGTCATCAGCGGCGAGCTGCCGAAGAGCTATCTCCTCGACAGGCTGGAGCGCGGCGTCTCGATGCCACGCCTCATCGACCACCCGCGGCTTTCGCCGTGGCTCACCACGGAGGACGTCGTCGGCAGCACGCGCGTCGTCGCCCAGATGGGGCCGGAGCCGATCATGCGCGCGCTGGAGATGGGCGTCGACGGCGTGGTGACCGGGCGCGCGCTCGACGAGGCCCCGCACCTAGCCTTGCCGCTGCTGCGCGGCTTCGACCGCGGCGTCGCCGCCCACATGGCCAAGATCGTCGAGACGGCGCAGTCGGGCGGCACGTGGCGCACGCCGCACCTCGTCACCCTGCACCGCGACCGCTTCGAGATCCAGCCGGCGCATCCGGCCCAGCGCTGCACGCCGACGAGCGTCGCAAGCGTCGCGCTCTACGAGCGGCAGAACCCTTACGCCATCGCCTATCCCGGCGGCGTGCTGGAGCTCGACGCGGCGCGCTACGAGCCGGTCGACGACGTCACCGTCGCCGTCAGCGGCGCGCGCTGGCGCGCCACGCCGTACACCGTCAAGCTCGAAGGCGCGCGCTTCGCCGGGCACCGCTGCCTCGGCATCGCCGGCGCGCGCGACCCGCGCTTCATCCGCGAGATCGACGCGGTGCTGCGCACGGTCGAACAGGCCATGGCCGACGGCTACCCCGGCTACGTCAGCGGCCGGGACTACCGCTTCAAGCTGCACGTCTTCGGGCGCAACGCCGTGATGGAGGACTCCGAGCCGGTTCAGACGACGGCCAGCCACGAGCTGGGCATCGTCGTCGACGCCGTCGCCTGGGACGAGGCCGTCGCGCGTGCCATCTGCTACCGCGGGCTGCACACGCTGCTGATGTGCGACTACCCGGGGCGGCGGACCACGAGCGGCAACGTCGCCTGGGGCACCTCGCCGGAGGTCATCGAGGCTGGCGAGGCTTACGAGTTCTCGATCCACCACCTGCTGCCGCTCGACGACCCGTGCGAGCCCTTTCGCGTTGAGGTGCTCGACTTCCCGCGGAGGGCCGCGGCGTGAGGACGCGCGAGACGATCGACACGCTGGCCGTGGTGGTGCGCAGCAAGAACGCCGGGCCGTACGTCACGACGTGCGACGTCTTCTTCGCCGATCGCGCGACGTTCGAGCGCGCGCGGGCGGCGCAGGTGCTGACGCCGGAGCGGGTGGCCGAGCTGTACCGCATCCCGGTCGAGTCCGTGCTGGGCGTCTATTACTACGAGCCGGGGCTAGCGATCAAGGTGTCGTTCTTGAAGACGGTGGACGCGGGCGACGTGTTCTGCGCCGACATCGCTGGGTCGGCGCAGCACGTGCCCTTGCTCGACGTCGAGGTGCCGTAGGCACGGCCGGCTTCCGACGCGGGGGAATCCAAAGGGGGCTTCGCGCCCTTTGAGGAACCTTCCTGGGGAGGGGCGGGGCCGCCCGCCGGGGCGATTCTCAGGAGAGCGCCGCGGGCGCGTCATGCGCGAACGGAGGGTGCGTTGGCCTTCGATCGGACAGCGCTGCTGCTGACGGGTTTTCAAAATGACTTCTGCCATCCGCGCGGCGCGCTCGCCAGCGCCGGGCGAGACATCGGCATGATCGAGCGTATGCTCCCGGCGACGCAGCGCCTTCTCGCGGCGGCGCGCGACGCCGGACTGATCGTGCTGCACGTCGCCGAGCTCGCCTTGGCCGGCGGTCTCTCAGACTCGAAGGCCTGGGCGCAGCGCCGCGCTGCAGCGGACGGCGCCGGGCAGGTGGCCCTGGAGAGGACCTGGGGGCAGCGCTTCCTCGAAGGCTTTGAGCCCAGGCCCGACGAGCTGGCTGTGACCCGCTTCCGCCCGACGAGCCTGTCGGACGCGCGCACCGAGGTGCTCCTACGGTCGAGCGGCGCGCGTCGGCTCGTGGTCGCCGGCGTCGAGACGCACCTGGCGGTGCTGGCCACCGTCGTCGACGCCGCCTGCCGCGACTACGAGGTGCTCGTGCCGGCAGACTGCATCGCCGGCACGCGGCCCGACCTGCACGACGCGACGCTGGCGCTCCTGCCGACGTGGGCGACCATCGTCACGTCCGCGGACCTCGCCGTGCAGTGGTCGGCGCCGGCCGGAGGTCGGAGCGCAGCGGGTGAACGACAGGGCTAGCGTAAGCGCGAGCGACTCCTGTACGATGTTGGCCCACGAGGCCCGGCGGGGAGGGACACGGTGAAGAGCATCTGGGGCAAGCCAGTCTGCGAGGACCTCGGCGAGCTGGTTGACCCGGCGCGCACGGCGCTGGTGGTCATCGACATCCAGAATGACTTCGTCCATCCGGACGGCTACTATGGGCAGATCGGCAAGGACCTCTCGCAGATGCAAGAGATCCTGCCGCGCGTTGTCGCGCTGCTGGAGGGCGCGCGGCAGGCCGGGGTCATGGTCATCTGGGTCCAGCAGACGCTGCTGCCGAATGCCAGGGCCGACTCGCCGTCGTGGCTGCGCCGGCGCACGCGCGGCACGATGCCCCCCGAGTGGACGTTGGAGGGCTCGTGGGGCGAGGACTTCATCGCGCCGCTGCGCCCGCGCCCGGGCGAGCCGATCGTCAAGAAGCACCGCTCCAGCGCCTTTGTCGGCACGAGCCTCGACCTGCTGCTGCGGTCGAACGAGATCGAGTCGCTGGTCCTCACCGGCGTCGTGACGCAGGGGTGTGTCGAGTCGACGGGGCGCGACGCCACGTTCCACGACTACTACGTCGTGCTCGTGCGCGACTGCGTCGGCACGATCGACCGCGAGCTGCACGCGGCGTCGATGATCTGCCAGAGCACGCGCTACGACTTCGCGGACTCCGAGGCGATCCTGGCGGAGTGGGCGCGGGCCGGCGCGCGGACGCCGCTGCGCGCCGGCGCACGGTAGCCGGAGCGCCGCTGTACGGCGGACGGCAAGGGGACGATCCATGGCGGCGGTCGAAGGCGGCGCCCCAGCGCCGGGTGTGAGCGGGCCGGCTGATGGTCCGAACGGGGCCGGCTCCTTGCTGGCCCTCGCCGGCCTCGGCAAGCGCTTCGGCGGGCTCGAGGCGCTCGCGGACGTCGCGCTCGAGGTCCCGCCCCGCCAGGTGACCGCCATCATCGGGCCGAACGGCGCTGGCAAGACCACGCTGTTCAACCTTGTCACCGGCGACCTCAAGCCCACCGCCGGCACCGTGCACTTCAAGGGCGTCGACGTGACCGGCTGGGAGGCGCATCGCATCTGCGCGCTCGGCATGGCGCGCACCTTCCAGAGCCCGCGGCTCTTCGAGAACCTCAACGTCATTGAGAATGTCATCGCGGCGCGCTTCGTGCGCACGCGCAGCTCGCTGGTCGAGTCGCTGCTCGGCGTGGGGCGCTCGCGCGCCGAGCACGCGCGCAGCGTCGCGATGGCCGAGGAGCTGCTGCGGTCGGTCGAGATCTGGCACCACCGGGGACACATGCCCAAGGAACTGCCCTATGGCGACCGGCGTCGGCTGGAGATCGCCCGCGCGCTGGCCACGGAGCCGGAGCTGATCCTCATGGACGAGCCAACGGCGGGCATGATCCCCAGCGAGGCTGCCGAGCTGATGGCGTTGATCCGCACGCTCGTCGACGACGGGCGGACGGTGCTGCTGATCGAGCACAACATGAACGTCGTCATGGCCATCTCCGACTCGATCATGGTGCTGAACTTCGGCCGCAAGATCGCCGAGGGCCCGCCGGCGCAGGTCCAGCAGGACGCGAAGGTGCTCGAGGCGTACCTCGGAGTCGAGGCATGAGCGCCTTACTCAAGGTCACCGGCCTGCACGTCGCGTACGGCCCGGCGCGCGTGATCCACGGCGTGGACCTGGAGATCAACAGCGGCGAGATTCGCGCGCTCCTCGGCGCCAACGGCGCCGGCAAGACGACGATCCTCAAGGCCATCCTCGGGCTGGTGCGCGCCGCGCAGGGGGCCATCGAGTTCCCCGAGGGCCGGCTCGTGCGTGGGCTGCCGCCGCACAAGATCGCGGCGCTGGGCATCGGCTGGGTGCCGGAAGGGCGCCAGGTCTTCTCGACGCTCTCGGTCTACGACAACCTGCTCATGGGCGCGTTCAACGAGCACGACCAGCAGAAGGTGCAGCAGCGCATCGAGGAGATGTACAAGCTCTTCCCGATCATCGAGACGCGGCGGGGCCAAATCGCCGGCTCGCTCAGCGGCGGCGAGCAGCAGATGCTGGCCATCGCCCGCGCGCTGATGTCCGCGCCGACGCTGCTGCTGATGGACGAGCCATCCCTGGGCCTCGCGCCGCGCCTCGTGCGCGACGTGTTCGAGCTGGTCAGGACGATCAACCAGCGCGGCGTGAGCATCCTGATGGTCGAGCAGAACGCGCGGCAGGCACTCCGGGTAGCAAACTGGGCCTACCTGCTGGAGGGCGGGCACATCGTCGGCAGCGGCACCCCGACGCAGATCGAGCAGAGCGATGCGATCAAGCGCGCCTATATCGGCCGGCAGGCGAGCTGAGAGGGATTCGGCGCCATGGAGCAGTTTTTCCAGCAGGTGGTCAACGGCGTGATGGTCGGCAGCTCGTATGCCATCGTCGCGCTGGGCTTCGGGCTGACGTTCAGCGTCATGCACGTGCTCAACCTCGCCCACCCGGAGACGGCGATGGTCGGCGCGTTCGCCGCGTTCGTCGTGGCGACGCTGTTCACGACCAACCTGCTGGTCGTCATCCCACTCGCGGTGCTAGCGGCGCTGCTGGCCGGGCTGCTGATCGAGCGCCTGGCCATCCGGCCGACGCGCGGTCGGCACATCCTCACCTCGTTCATCGCCACGGGCGGGCTGAGCATCGTCATGCAGAACGGCGCGCAGCGCATCTTCGGCGTCGACCCGGTGCGCGTCGCGGTGCAGGTCGAGGGCGTACAGACGGTGGGCGGGGTCATCGCCAGCAACATGCAGCTCATGACCTTCGGCCTGGCCGTGGCCATGATGGTCGGCGCGCGGTACTACGTGCGCAACACGCGCTGGGGCCGCGCCACGCGGGCCGTCTCGGAAAAGCACGAGGTCGCTCAAGCGCTCGGCGTGGACATCAACCGCGTCTCGCAGCTCACGGTGGGCCTGTCGACGGCCATGGCCGGGGCGGCCGGCGTGAGCCTGGCGCTGCTGCACTCCCAGGCGACGCCGTTCATGGGCGCGATCTTCGGCACCAAGTCGTTCGTCTGCATGCTCGTCGCCGGCAACCGGCACATCGAAGGCATCATGTTCGTCGGCATCCTGCTCGGCGTGCTCGAGGCCCTCGTCGCGGGCTACATCTCGGCCAGTCTGCGCGACATGGTGGCCTTCGGCATCCTGGTGCTGGTGCTCTATCTGCGTCCGGCCGGCATCTTCGGCTCGTACGAGCACGACTAGAGGGAAGGTCCCCGCATGCCTCTCGCGGACATCTCGCTGGCGTACTGGAACACGGTGCTGATCTTCGCCGGCTATATCGCCATCATCACGCTCGGCCAGTACGTCAGCATGTCCAGCGGCTCGCTCTCGGTCGCCCACGCGGCGATGGCCGGCGCCGGTGCGTACACGGGCGGGCTGCTCACGCGCGACTTCGGCGCCCCGCTGCCGATCGCCATGCTCGGCGGCGCGCTCGTGGGTTTCGTCTTCGGCATCGTCCTCGGCTTTCTCAGCGTGCGCCTGCACCTGCTCGTTGCCGGGCTTATGACGTTGGCCTACAGCGAGGTGATGGTCGTCGTCGCCTTCAGTCTCGACTACCTTGGCGGAGCGAACGGACTGACCGGCGTTCCAGCGCTCACGAGCTTCTGGCTAGTCTACCTCATGTTGGCGGTGCTCGTGCTGGCGATCTGGCGCTACGACACCTCGCGCCTGGGCTACGCCGCGCGCGCCTGCCGCGACGATCCGCGCGCGGCGGCGGCGATGGGCATCAACGTCGCCTGGGTCAAGAGCTTGACGTTCGCCCTCGGCGCGGCCGTCGCGGCGCTGGGCGGCGTGCTGCGCATCCACTACACGCTCGTCGAGACACCCGACGGCCTGGGCTTCTACCAGGGGATGAACTTCCTGATCCTGGCGGTCTTCGGCGGCTCGTACGTCGTCTGGGGCGCGGTGTTCGGCGGGTTCACGCTGACCGTGCTGCCGGAGATCCTGCGTTTCTCGGCCGCCGATCGCTACATCCTGTACGGCGCCGTGCTGACGGTCATCATCATCGTGCGCCCGCAGGGCGTGATCACGCGCGTCCCGCTCGGCGCCGACGGAGGCGCGCGCTGGGCCTGGCGACTGCGGAAGCGGCTGATGGCGCGTCTCGTGGCCGGTGGAGCGAAGAGGCCCGGCGAAGAGCGGTGAGCGGCGTGCGATCGTCGGGCAGTGCAGAGCCCCGAGCGGCGGCAGCGCCGTTGCGCGGGCGAACGTTGGCCACAGCGGAGCATAGCTTGGGGAGGGGACCTGTGTTGCGACTTGCCGTCGTGTCCGCGCTTATTGGACTGCTCGTTCTGACCGCCTGCCAGAGCCCGGCGCCGGCGGCTCAGCAGCCGGCTGTGCCGGGGCCGGCTCCGGCCGCGCCCGCGCCGGCCCCGGCCGCGGCGAAGGCCGAGGCCCCGGCCAAGGCCGCGCAGCCGGCGGCGAAGCCGGCGCAGCCCGCCGCCGCCAAGCCGGCCGCGGAGGCCAAGGAGGTGCACCTCTACAGCGTCGACGCCCAGACCGCCCAGTCGGCCACGTTCGGCAAGCGCACGCGCGACGGCGTGCTGCTCCGCGCGAAGAAGATCAACGCCGAGGGCGGCTTCAAGGACAGCGCCGGGACTACGTACCGGATCAAGGTCACATCGGAGGACATGGCCAACTCGCGCGAGCAGGCGATTGCGCTGTTCCGCAAGGGCGCGTCCGACCCGAGCGTGATGGGCGTCATCGGGCCAACGCCGTCGACCGGCTTCGTGCCCATCGTGCCCGTCGCCGGCCAGCTCAAGCTGCCGGTCATGGCCACCGGCGCCGGCGCGGCGATCAAGGAGTGGAACCCGTACACCTACCGGCTGAACGTGGTGCCGGAGGTCGCGACGCCGCTCATGATGAAGTTCCTCAAGGAGAAGTACGACATCAAGCGGCTGGCGATCATCTACGACATCACGCAGGACGGCAACCGCACTGACGCGGAGATCATCCGCGACCTCGGGCCGAAGCTGGGCTACGAGGTGGTCGCCTTCGAGGCCTTCCGCGCCGGCGACACCGACCTGCGCCCGCAGCTCACCAAGATCAAGGCGGCGAACCCGGACTGGATCGCCTACAACGAGCCGGCCGAGGACATGGCGCGCGCGCTGAACCAGGCCTACGAGCTGGGCCTCGGCGACAAGCAGAAGGTCACAGGCTTCGGCCAGTTCGACAACAACCCGGTCGTCTGGGACCTGACCAACGGCAAGCCGGTGGGCGGCTTTAGCTGGACCTCAGCCGTCGACGTGTCCAGCGACTCCGCGGAGATGAAGGCCTACGTCGACGACTACCGCCGCGAGTACAACGAGGCGCCGACGATCTTCTCGCTCTATGGCCACGACGCGCTCGGCGTGTACATCGACGCGGTCAAGCGCGCCGGCACGGGCAGCGACCGCGAGAAGGTCAACGCCGCGCTGCGCCAGACGAAGGGCCTCAAGGGCCTGGCCACGAACGCCACGTTCGAGGCCGGCAACGGCGAGAACCGCACGCCGCTCATCAAGATCACGCGCACGACCGGCAAGCAGAAGTCCGAGGAGGTCAAGTAGGCACGACGCGTCTCTGGGCCACGCGCGACTCGCGCGCGCTGGCCGCGCACCGCTCGCCAGGTACAGCCGCGGCGTCCGCAGCGAAGGCGGCCGATGGCTCTTCAGCCGCAGGCCGCCTTCCTTTGCGCCACGGCCGGCGGTGCAAGCTGCCTGATCTACGTCACGGGGGTCGCGCATGATCGATCCGGTCGCTCTGCAGGTCGTAAAGGGCCGCCTCGACGTCATCGCCGAGGAGATGCAGCTTGCGCTGATGCGCAGCGCCTACTCGCCATCGGTGAAGGAGGCCGGCGACTGCTCGTCCGGCCTGCTCGACCCCACCGGGCAGCTCATCGCCCAGGGCACGTCGAACCCGGTGCACCTCGGCAGCCTGGAGCCGGCGGCGCAGGGCATCATGCGCGACTTCCCGATGGAGCAGATGCAGGACGGCGACGTCTACATCTTGAACGACCCGTACTGCGGCGGGCAGCACCTACCGGACATCATCATGCTCGTGCCCTTCTTCGACGCGCAGGGCATCGTCGGCTTCGGCTGCACGTTGGCGCACCACCAGGACATGGGCGGCAGTGCGCCGGGCAGCAATCCGACGGACACGACCGAGATCTATCAGGAGGGCCTGCGCATCCCGCCGACGTGCCTCTACCGCGCCGGCGAGCTGAACGAGGCGGTCAGAAACTTCATCCAGAGCAACGTGCGCATCCCCCAGCTCGTCTGGGGCGACGTGCGCGCGCAGCTCGCCGCTTGCCTCGTGGCCAAGCGCCGCATGCTCGATACCTGCGCCGAGTTCGGCCGTGCGCAGATCGTGGAGGCTATGCGTGTCCTCCTCGACATGGGCGAGGCCATGACGCGGCGCGAGATCGAGGCCATCCCGGACGGCACCTACAGCTTCTACGACTTCCTCGACAACGACGGCGTCGAGTTCGACAAGCGCGTCAGGATTCAGGTCGCCGTGACGGTGCGCGGCTCCGACCTGCACGTCGACTTCAGCGGGTCGAGCCCGCAGACGCGCGGGCCGTTCAACTCCGTCCCGCCGGTGGCCCTCTCGGCCGTGCGCTACGTGGTGCGGGTGATCACCGACCCGTCGATCCCCAAGAACAGCGGCTGCTCGCGCATGATCTCGATGACACTGCCGCCGCGCAGCGTCGTGAACCCCGACCCGCCGGCCGCGGTCAACTGCCGCGCCGTGACGCTGCGGCGCATGGTCGATGCGCTGCTGGGAGCGATGGTGCAAGCGCTGCCGGGCAAGATTCCGGCCGCCAACAACGGCCACCCGCTCTCGCAGCGCGTCGGCGGCTACGATCCCGCCGCGCGGCGCATGTTCGTCTACTCGGTGATCTCGACCGGCGGCATGGGCGCGCGCCCGACGAAGGACGGCGTCGACGCCATTCAGACCGACGCGTCGAACTCGCTGAACGTGCCCATCGAGTACGTCGAGACGCTGTTCCCGGTGCGCTGCCTGCACTACGGGCTGGCCAACGACTCCGGCGGCGCCGGGCGCCACCGCGGTGGTCTCGGCCTCACGCTGGCCTACGAGCTGCTTCACGGCGAGGTCACCGTGAGCCATCGCGGCGAGCGCTACTACACCCCGCCGTGGGGCCTCTTCGGCGGCCGGCCCGGGGCGAAGTCATCCGGGTACGTCCTGCGGCGGGACGGGACTAGGGAGACCATTCACTCCAAGGGCGTCTTCCAGATCACGGGGGGCGACCGCTACTACGTCGAGACGACCGGCGGCGGCGGCTACGGCGACCCGCTGGAGCGGCCGCCGGCGCACGTGCTGGCCGACGTGCTCGACCGCAAGGTCACGGCGGCCCGCGCGCGCGAGGTCTACGGTGTGGCGCTGGCAGCCGACGGCTGGGCCGTCGACGCGCAGGCCACGGCGAAGCTGCGCGCCGAGCTGGCGGCCCGCCGCGGGGCGATCACGTGGGTGCACGACCGCGGCGATGGCTAGGCATAAGAAGGGGGTCGCCGTGGTCGTCATCGGCGTGGATGTAGGCGGCACCTTCACCGACGTCGCCTGCCTGGTCGACGGAGCGACGATTCACTGCGTCAAGGTGCCGACGCGCCCCACGGACATCGCCGGCGGCGTGCTCGAGGGCGTCACGCGCGTGCTCCGGCTCGTCGGCCAGCCGGTCGACGCGGTGGAGCGCATCGTCCACGGCACGACGGTGGCCACCAACGCCATCGTCCAGCGCAAGGGCGCCGTGACCGGGCTGCTGGCGACGAAGGGCTTCGAGGACATCCTCGAGATCGGCCGGCTCAAGCGCTCGCGCATGTACGACCTCATGATCGACGCGCAGACGCCGACGTTCATCGCGCCGCGGCGGCAGCGGCTGGGCATCCGCGAGCGCGTCGGCTCGCGCGGCGAGGTCATCGAGCCGCTGCACGAGGAAGACGTGGTCGCCGCGGTCACGCACCTACGCGAGCGCTTCGGCGTCGAGGCCATCGCCGTCGCGTACCTCTTCTCCTTCCAGAACCCGGCGCACGAGGTGCGCACGCGGGAGATCATCAAGGAGCGCTTCCCCGGCATCGCCGTGTCCATCTCGTCCGAGGTGCACCCGCAGTACCGCGAGTACGAGCGTACCTGCGTCACGGCGTTCGACGCCTACCTTCGGCCGGTCATGGAGCAGTACCTGGTGCTGCTGGAGGCCGAGCTGCAGCGCCAGGGCGTCGGCGCGCGCCTGCAGGTCATGCAGTCGCGCGGCGGCATCACCTCCGCGGCCCTGGCGACCCAGCGGCCCGTGCACCTCTTTCTCTCCGGGCCGGCCGCGGGCGTCATCGGCGGCAAGTTCGCCGCGGAGCAGGCGGGCAGCACGCAGCTCATCACCCTCGACATGGGCGGCACGAGCAACGACGTGGCCCTGGTGACCGCCGGCCGACCGCTCATCACCACCGAGACGCGCATCCTCGACTATCCGGTGCCGATCCCGATGGTCGACGTGCACACGATCGGCGCCGGCGGCGGTAGCCTGGCGTGGATCGACAGCGGCGGTGGCTTGCAGGTTGGGCCGGAGAGCGCCGGCGCCGACCCCGGGCCGGTCTGCTACGGGAAGGGCGGCAC
>JACQUS010000021.1 GCA_016210125.1 Chloroflexota bacterium
AGCCGCGGCTCGGTGGTCACCAGCGTGCGCCGGACGATGCGCACCCGCGCCGCCCGCGGTGTGACCTCGACCAGCTCGGCCTCGGCCTGCCACCCGCTGTCGTCGAGCAGCACGAGCCGCTCGCCGCGGCGCAGCCGCAGCACGCGCGCCACCTGCCGAGCCACCTCGGCCGGCAGGGCCACCTCGTCGCCAGCAAGGACCTCAGGTGGCAAAAAGAAGCGATGCACGCGCGTACCCCCACCGCCCTGGCATCGTTATCCCTCCAGGGAACATTACCCAAGGGAGAATGAGCCAGGGACGGCCCCCGGCGCAAGCCGGCGGCGAGCCGTATGGTATGGTACATGCTGTCGCGCTGCGGGCGCGTCGGCGGCGGTAGCGTGGCCCGGCGCGGCAGCGCGCGGGGCCGGTGTCGCCTGGTCGTGTGCGAACGGTAGCTTCGGGTTGGAGAAAGTGAGCAGCCCTCACGGTGCGGCCCTGAAAGCGCGGCTCGCCGCGGTGTTCCAGACCTTTCCGGAGGTCGAGGCAGCCTTCCTTTTCGGGTCGGAGGCCGAGGGGCGGGCGCGGGCCGAGAGCGACCTGGACGTCGCGGTGCTCCTCGCCGGCGAGGGCGCGGAGCTTGCCCTGAGGCTCCTAGAGGCCCTGGCGGCGGCCGGTTTGGACCGCGTGGACCTCGTGGTGCTGAACCAGGCCGACCCGGTAACCCGCTTCGAGGCGGTGCGCGCCAATAAACTCCTGTTCGCCCGCGAAGGGTTCGACCGCGGCGGGTTCTACTCTCGGATAGTGCGGGAGTACCTGGACCTCCTGCCCATATTGGAGCCTCAGCGCCAGGCCCTCAGGCGTAGGCTCGCCCGTGCTTAGACCAGAGGTGGTGCGCAAGCGGCTGCAAAAACTAGAGGAATACTTGAACATCCTCGAGCGGCTCGGGTGCTACACGCTCGAGGAGTTCCTCGTGAATCCCGAGCGCTACGGGAGCGCAGAGCGGTTCCTGCAGTTGGCCATCGAAGCCATCGACGACGTGGCCGCGCATGTGGTAGCCGAGCTGGAGCTGGGCCCAGTGGAGGCCAGGCGCGACCTGGCGAGACACCTGCGGGAGCACTCCTACATCGACGAGGACCTGGAGCAGCGATGGATGCGTGTGATCGGGTTTCGCAACATCCTCGTTCACGACTATCTCGAGATCGACCGGAAGCTGGTCTACCGGGTCCTGAAAGAAAACCTGGTGGACCTCAGGGCTTTGGCCGCCGTTTTTTCCCGTTTTCTTTAGGCGTGGACATCGCGCTGCCGTGCAGTGAATACCCTCGGCATGGTGCCGGGATGAAACACGAAACGGCCGGTGAAGGAGCCGAGACCGGACGTAGCTCTCAGCGCCGCGGTAACGTTATAGTAGCGACAGGTAGAGGGTGGGACGCTGCCCCACTCGCCTACCTCGGTACGGCAGATTGAACGTGCTGTCAGGAGATTGAACGTGCCGTCAATCGAAGGCGCGCGCGTGCTCGTGATCGGCGGGGCCGGCTTCCTCGGCTCGCACATCGTCGACCAACTGACCCTGGAGCCGGTGCGCGAGATCGTCGTGCTCGACAACTTCGTCCGCGGCACGCGCACCAACCTGCGCCAGGCCGTCCGCGACCCGCGCGTGCGCGTGGTCGACGGCAGCATCACCGACCTCGACTGCCTGCGCGAGGTGATACGGGGCAGCGACTACGTCTTCCACCTCGCCGCCCTCTGGCTGTACGAGTGCGTCCACCAGCCACGCTCGGCGCTGGAGGTCAACGTCGTCGGCACGTACAACGTCGTCGAGACGGCCCAGGCCGCCGGGGTCAAGCGCATCGTGTACTCGTCCTCGGCCTCGGTCTACGGCGATGCGCTGCTCACGCCCATGACCGAGGAGCACCCGTTCAACAACCGCACGATGTACGGCGCGACGAAGATCGCCGGCGAGCAGTTTCTGCGCGCTTTCTACGAGGGGCACCGCCTGCCCTACGTGGGCCTGCGCTACATGAACATCTATGGCCCGAGGATGGACTACCAGGGCACCTACGTCAGCGTGATCATGAAGGTGCTCGACCGCATCGACCAGGGCCTGCCGCCGGTCATCTTCGGCGACGGCTCGCAGGCCTACGACTTCGTCCACGTCGAGGATGTGGCGCGGGCAAATGTCCTGGCGATGGGGAGCGACGTGGCCGACGAGTTCTTCAACGTCGGCATGGGCGTGAAGACCACCATCAACGAGCTGGTCGAGCTGCTGCTGAAGATCACTGGCTCGCCGCTCGAGCCCGAGTACCGGCCACAGGAGCAGATGTTCGTCACCCACCGTGTGGGCAGCACGGAGAAGGCCGAGCGCGTGCTTGGTTTCCGCGCGCGCATCCCGCTAGAGGAGGGCCTGCGCTCGGTCGTCGCCTGGCGGCGGGAGGACCAGCGCCAGCCCATCGTGGAACGCGCGTGAGGCAGATCGCGTGCCAGACGTGCTCGTGACCGGAGCCTCAGGCTACCTCGGCCAGCACCTCGTGCGCGCGCTCTGCGCCGACGGGCTGGCAGTGCGTGGCTTGGCGCGCTCCGTGCGGCCGGCCGGCCTTCCGGCCATCGAGTGGCGGCGGGGCGACGTCTGCGTACCCGGCGACGTGGCGTCGGCCGCCGGCGACTGCGCGGCCGTCGTTCACCTGGCCTGCCGGCCGCTGCGACAGAGCTTCGCCGATCCCGCCGGCGACTTCGCCGTCAACGCCGGCGGCACGCTCAACGTTCTGGCGGCCGCGCGGCAGGCAGGTGTCGGCCACGTGGTCTACGCCTCGACGGCGCAGGTCTACGGCGCCGGCCAGCCGCCCTTCGCCGAGGAGGCGCCGACCGCGCCACGCTCGCCGTACGCCGCCAGCAAGCTCTGCGGCGAGGTGATGTGCACCACGTTCGCGCGGTGCTACGGGCTGGGGATCACGGTGCTGCGCATCTTCAACGCCTACGGTCCGGCCGCCGACGGCGCGGAGCGCGGCACGGTCGAGGCCCTCTTCGTCCGCCGCGTTGCGCAAGGACTGCTGCCGGTCGTCACCGGCCATCCCGACGAAGCGCGCGACTTCGTGCACGTGCGCGACGTGGTGCGCGCGATCCAGCGAGCGCTGCACGTCGGCCCGACGAGCGAGGTAATCAACATTGGCAGCGGGGTGCCGACGACGATGCGCGAGCTGGCCGATCTCGTCATCTCGCTGGCCGGCGTGCCGCTCAGCCCGGTCGTCGAGGTCGGCGACGGTCCTCCGCTGCGCATCCAGGCCGACACGCACAAGGCCCGGACCGTGCTGGGGTTTGCGGCGCAGGTGGCGCTGCGCGATGGCCTGGCCGAGATGCTGGAGCTGGCGCGGCAGCGAGTGGGGCAGGTGGCGCGATGAGCATCCCGATCACCAAGCCGTTCTTCGGGCCCGAGGAGCTGCGCGCCGTGCAGCAGCCGCTGGAGAGCGGCTGGGTCGTCCAGGGGCCCTTCGTCAAGCAGTTCGAGGAGCAGTTTGCCGCCTTCGTCGGCGCGCGGCACGCCGCCGCGACCAGCTCGTGCACGACGGCGCTGCACATCGCCGTCGCGGCGCTGGGGCTGAAGCCCGGCGACGAGGTCATCGTGCCGGCCTTCACCTGGGTCTCGACGGCCAACGTCGTTGAGTACATGGGCGCGCGGCCGGTCTTCTGCGACGTCGACCTAGCGACCTTCAACGTCGCGGTGGGGCAGCTTGCTGCGCAGGTCACCCCGCGCACGGTGGGCATCGTTCCGGTGCACCTCTTCGGCCTCTGCGCCGACGTGCAGCCGATCCTCGACCTCGCCGCGCGCCACGGGCTGTGGGTCATCGAGGACGCCGCCTGCGCTTTCGGCGCCTGGTACGGCGGCCGCCATGCCGGCACCTTCGGCGACGCCGGCTGCTTCAGCTTCCACCCCCGCAAGTCGATCACCACCGGCGAGGGCGGCATGATCACCGCCGCGCGCGCCGACCTGGACGCGCTGGCGCGCTCGCTGCGCGACCACGGCGCCTCGCGCTCGGACCTCGCCCGCCACCAGGGCAAAGCCAGCTTCCTGCTCTCGGAGTACAACCACCTGGGCTACAATTTCCGCATGACCGACCTCCAGGGCGCGCTCGGCTGCGCGCAGATGCAGCGCGCGGCGTGGATCCTGGCCGAGCGGGCGCGCCGGGCGCAGCGCTACGACGCGCTGCTGGCCGATCTGGACTGGCTGGCGACGCCGGTCGTGCCCGCGGGCTCCGTCCATGGCTACCAGGCCTACGTCTGCCTCTTTCGCCCGGAGGAGCCGACGCTGGCCAACGTCGAGCGGCTGCACGCCTGGCGCAACGAGCTGATGGCGCGCCTAGAGGAGCGCGGCATCGCCACGCGCCAGGGCACGCACGCGCCGGTCATCCAGGGCTACTACGCCGTGAAGTACGGCCTGCGGCCGGAGCAGTTCCCGAATGCTTACATCGCCGACCGCCTGAGCCTCGCCTTGCCTCTGTATGCGCAGATGACTGACGCGGAGCAGGACTTCGTCTGCGCCAGCCTGCGGGAGGCGCTGCGTGCGTAGAGCGCTGCTCGAGCTGCTGGTCGATCCGCTCACCCAGGAGCCGCTGGCGCTCGACCCCGGCTGGCAGGGCACGGCCGACGCGGTGATCGAGGGCACGCTGCGCAGCCCGGCCGGCCGCGCCTACCCGATCGTCGGCGGCATCCCGCGCTTCGTCGGCACGGCGGACACCGACCAGCGCCAGACGGAGCGCAGCTTCGGCTACAAGTGGCAGCAGCGCGCGACCTACGAGTCGGCCGCGATGCGCGCCAGCCACCAGTGCTGGCTCGCCGAGCGCTACGGCTTTGCCGGCGCGGACGAGATGCAGACGTACTTCGGCAGCCGGCGGCGCATTCTCGACGCCGGCTGCGGCGGCGGCTACAGCACCGGCACATGGCTGGACACCCGCTGGCGCGGCGGCGCGATGTGGGTCGGCGTGGACATTTCGGAGGCCATCGACGTGGCGCAGGCCCGCTTCGGCGCGCTCCCCGGCACGCACTTCGTGCAGGCCGACCTGCTGGCCCTGCCGTTCCGCGACGCGAGCTTCGACACGGTCTTCTCCGAGGGCGTGCTGCACCACACGCCTTCGACCGAGCGCGCGCTGCGGTCAGTCGTCGCCGCGCTGGCGCCGGGCGGCGAGGTGCTGTTCTACGTCTACCGCAAGAAGGGGCCGGTCCGCGAGTTCACCGACGACTACATCCGCGAGGCGGTCGCGCCGCTCGATCCCGCGGCGGCCTGGGAGCGGCTGCGCCCGCTGACGCGGCTGGGGCAGGCGCTGGCCGCGCTGCGCGCCGAGGTCGAGGTGCCGGAGGATATCCCGCTGCTGGGCATCGCGGCCGGCCGCTACGACGTGCAGCGCTTGATCTACTGGCACTTCGCCAAGCTCTTCTGGAACGAGTCGTTTACGTTCGAGGAGAACAACCACGTGAACTTCGACTGGTACCACCCACGCTACGCCCACCGGCACAGCGAGGACGAGGTGCGCCGCTGGTGCGCCGCGTGCGGCCTGGCGACCACGCGCTTCGACGCGCAGGAGAGCGGGTTCACGGTGCGCGCTGTGAAAGACCAGAGACCTGATACTCACCGGAGTCAGCGCTAGCATGATGGCGTACGGAGCTCCAGAGGGGGAGTGCAGAGGGGCTTCGCCCCTCTGCGTATCCACTCCGGGCTGGGGTGGGGCATATCGTGCCGCCATACGGTGGAAGGGCGTGCGGCGATGAGAATTCAGTACGATTCTGAGGCCGACGTCCTCCTCCTCGTTCTCCGCGAAGATCCTCCGGTGGATGCTGTCGAGGGGCAGGGTGGAGTCATCATCAGCTACGGTGAGGACGGCGATCCGGTGAGCGTGGAGTTCCTCAACGCTTCCGTGCGCCAACTGATCCGCCACGGCGAGGTAAGTGTCACCGTCTCCACAAGGGTCGCTTGAGGATTTCGAAGGTTACTGTGTCGAAGGTTAGTCTGTCAAAGGTTGCTCCATGTGCGGCATCGTCGGCGTCTGCAACCTGAACGGCGAGCCGGTCGGCCATCCGCTGCTCCAGCGCATGACCGACGCGGTCGCCCACCGCGGGCCTGACGGCGAGGGGCACTACGCCGACGGGCCGGTCGGGCTGGGCCACCGCCGGCTGGCCATCATCGACCTCTCGCCGGCCGGCCGCCAGCCCATGGCCAACGAGACCGGCGACGTCGTCGTCACCTACAACGGCGAGATCTACAACTTCCAGGAGCTGCGCGTCGCGCTGGAGGCGCGCGGCCACCGCTTCCACTCGCGCACCGACACCGAGGTGGTCGTGCATGCCTACGAGGAGTGGGGCGAGGCCTGCGTCGAGCGCTTCAACGGCATGTTCGCCTTCGCCCTCTGGGACCGGCCGCGGCGGCGGCTCTTCCTGGCGCGCGACCGCTACGGCGTCAAGCCGCTCTACTGGTATGCCCAGCACGACCTGGTCGTCTGCGCTTCGGAGATCAAGGCCATCCTCCAGCACCCGCGCGTGCGGCGGGCGGTCAGCTATCCGGCGCTGAACGAGTACTTCACCTTCCAGAACATCTTTAGCGACCTCACCCTGTTCGACGGCATCCGCCTGCTGCCGCCCGGCTGCACGCTGGTCGTGGACTTGGCCGACGATCCGCGGCCGGTCGTGCAGCGCTACTGGGACTACCCGTTCTCCGACGGCGCGTGCGGTCTCCCCGAGGACGAGTGCGCCGAGCGGCTCTACCATCTGCTGCTGCAAGCCGTCACGCGGCAGCTCGTCAGCGACGTGCCGGTCGGCTCGTATCTCAGCGGCGGCGTAGACTCCGGCTTCATCACCGCCGTCGGCGTGCGCCACCTGCCGCGGCTGGCGACCTTCACGGGGGGCTTCGACCTCAGCTCGGCTTCGGGCCTGGAGATGGCCTTCGACGAGCGGCGCAACGCCGAGATGCTGGCCAACCTGCTCAAGACCGAGCACTACGAGGTCGTGCTGCACGCCGGCGACATGGAGTGGGTGCTGCCGAAGCTGATCTACCATCTCGAGGACCTGCGCGTTGGGCAGTGCTACCCGAACTACTACGTCGCCCGGCTGGCGAGCAAGTTCGTCAAGGTCGTGCTCTCCGGCGCCGGCGGCGACGAGCTGTTCGGCGGCTACCCGTGGCGCTACTACCGCGGCCTGACCAGCGCTGGCCGCGACGACTATCTGCGCCGCTACTACGACTTCTGGCAGCGGCTCGTGCCCGACCAGGACAAGCCGGCTCTGTTCAATGGCGCGACCAACCGAGAGCTTGGCGAGCACTCGACGGCCGAGGTCTTCCGCGACGTCTTCCGCGCCTGGCCGGGTGATTTCGAGCGCCCCGAGCACTACGTCGACGCGTCGCTCTACTTCGAGCTGAAGACCTTCCTGCACGGCCTGCTGGTCGTCGAGGACAAGCTGAGCATGGCGCACGGGCTGGAGACGCGCGTGCCCTTCCTCGACGATGACCTGGTCGCTTTCGCGGTCAGCTTGCCGGCGCGCTACAAGCTGCGCGAGCTCGGCCAGATCGTGCACATCGACGAGAACGAGCTGGGCAAGCGCTTGCGGGTTGAGCGCGCGACCAACGAGGGCAAGGCCGTGCTGCGCCGAGCGCTGGCGCGGCTGATCCCGCGGGAGGTCGCCGAGCGCGCCAAGCAGGGCTTCAGCGCGCCGGACGCGAGCTGGTTCCGCGGCGAGAGCATCGACTACATCAACCGCCTGCTGCGCGACCCCAAGGCGCGCATCTACGACTACCTCCAGCCGTCCTACGTGGCCGGCGTGCTGGACGAGCACTGCGCCGGCCGCGTCAACCGCCGCCTGCTCATCTGGTCGCTGCTCAGCTTCGAGTGGTGGTGCCGTGCCTTCCTTCCCTAGGCTCCAGGCTGCCGTCGGCGGGACGGCGTGATGCACGTTCTGGTCACCGGTGCGGCGGGCTTTATTGGCCGACGCGTATGCCGCAAGCTGGCGGACCAGGGGCACACTGTGCTACGCGTCGTCCGTAACGAAACAGGCATCGGATTGGCCGACGTCGAGACCGCGCCCGCACACCACACGCTCGCGATCGACCTGCGGGAGACGCACGCCCTGGAGGGCGCGTTGATCAGCGGGCCGCGCCCCGACGTCCTCGTGCATCTGGCGGCGGTCCTGCCGCCGGCCTTCACAGGTCCGGCGGCCGAGCGCGCAGCAGAGCTGAACGCGCAGATCGATCTGAACGTCTTCGGGGCGGCGCAGACGCTGGGCATCGCCGTCGTCTACAGCTCCAGCTCCAGCGTCTATGGACTGGGCGCTGGTGACCTGAAGACGGAATCGGCATCCCCGACACCAATCGGCCCCTATGCGGCAGCGAAGCTCGCCAGCGAGCTCTTGGGCCGGCGCATCCTGTGGGAGCGCGGTCTGCCGTACACGGTCCTGCGCATCAACGCGCCGTATGGGCCAGGGCAGGCTACCCGCACAGTTCTAAGGATCTTTCTGGAGCGCGCATCGAAAGGTCTCGCACTCCTCTATCACGGCTCTGGGTCGCGGGAACAAGATTTCACGCACGTCGACGACGTCGCCGACGCCGTGGTCGCCGCCGCGTTTCGGCAACGCACCGGCACCTACAACATCTCGGGCGGCGAGCCGATCGCGATGAAGCAGCTCGCCGAGCTAGTGATCCGATGCGTTCCGATGTGCGGCAGCACCGTCGCTCCTTCGGGACAGGACGATCCACAGGAAGGCGTGCCGGCGCGCTACAGTACTCGCCGTGCCCTGGCCGAGCTGGGGTGGCGGCCAAGCATCGCGCTCGCGTGCGGCATCCGGGCCTGGGCGCAGGACCTTCTTGCGGTCGGCTATGAAGATCGGTCTTCTGTCTGACGCACACGGGAATGCCGTCGCCGTTGCGGCCTGTCTGCGAGCGCTCGACGTGCTGGGCGTCGGGCCCGTATACTTCCTGGGCGACGCCGTCGGCTACCTCTCTGGTGAGCGCGACGTCTTGCGCTTGCTCCGAGCTCGGCAGGTGACCTGCCAGCGCGGCAACCACGAGGCGATGCTGCTCGGTGAGCTTCCGGTGAGTCCGGAGCGAGAGCGCATCTACCAGCTCGCGGCAGCCCGCCAGCGGCTCTCTGCCGATGAGCTGGCGGACCTTAACTCTTGGCCTGATAGCCGACTCATCGACGTCGGCGGCCGGAGATTGCGCCTATTGCACGGCTCACCTCACGATCCACTGGAAGGTTACGTATACCCGGACGCGGACCTTTCGCGCTTCGACGGCCTGCCGTACGACGCTATCTTTATGGGCCACACGCACTATCCCTTCGTCGCGCGACGGGGCGATATGCTCATCGTGAACGTTGGCTCGTGCGGGCTGCCGCGCGACGAGGGCGACATGCCGGCGTTCGCGGTGTACGCTGCCGAGACGCATTCGTGCAGGATCTACCGGCTGCATATCGATGCGGCGAGCGTGCTAGACCGCTGTGGCGAGGGACACGTGGCCGCCGAGGTGCGGGCGTGCCTCGAGCGCAAGTCGCCTAGACCCATCGTAGGTACGGTTCTTGACGGAGGAGTCGTTTGAATCCCCTGACGGTTCTGGTCACGGGTGTTGGTGGTGGTGGTCATGGCGAGCAGATTCTCAAAGCTCTCCGTATGGCGAAGACACCCTACCGCATCATCGGTGCCGACATGCTCCCGTACGTGACGAAGCTCAAAGAGGTGGACGAAGCCTACGTTCTCCCCGCTGCGAGTCATCCAACGTACGTGGAGCGGCTGCTCGAAGTCTGCGCGCGGCAGAACGTCGCTGCCGTCTTCCACGGCTCCGAGCCAGAGCTCAAAGTGATGAGTGCTCGCCGCGACGAGATTCAAGCCCGAGGCATCTTTCTGCCCATCAATCCGGCCTCGGTCATCGATCTCTGTATGGACAAGGTGCGCACGTCCGAGTTTCTCGTAGCTCACGGCTTCGACGTGCCGGCGTACAGGCGCATCCGTACACCGGAGGATCTGAGTGCCTTTCACATCCTGCCAGCGGTGCTGAAGCCGTCAGTCGGCGGTGGCGGCTCGGCGAACATTTTTATCGCTCAGAACCGTCGTGACCTTATGTGCTTTGGCGAGTACTTGCTCTCCCTCTATCCCGAGTTCATCGCGCAAGAGTACGTCGGCACCCCGGACGATGAGTATACCGTCGGCGCCCTGGTGACGATGGACGGCGTGTTGCTCAACTCTATCGCCGTAAAGCGTAATATCCTCACGAGTTTGAGTGCCCGAATCAAGGTGCCGAATCGGTCGGGAAGGCAGGATTTGGGACCAGTGCTGGCCGTCAGTAGCGGAATATCACAAGGTATCATCGGTCCTTTTCCTGATGTCACGAGTCCGTGCGAGGAAATCGCAGCCGCCATAGGCTGCCGCGGCGTCCTAAACATTCAGTGCCGCTTCGTTCGCGGCAGAGTTCTCGTGTTCGAGATCAATCCACGTTTCTCCGGAACCACATCGCTTCGCGCAATGGTGGGCTATAATGAGCCCGACGTGCTCATTCGCACGAGCCTTTTCGGCGAGGAGTTCGCCCCCCACTTTGCGTACGGCTCCGGGTTCATCATCCGCGGTTTGCACGAGACCCTTTTGGCGTGATGCGACGAAGATGACGGCGACGAGCGTTATGTCACTACTTGACTTGGTCGACTTGCCATTCCATATACGTATCGCTAACGAACCCTCGAATGGCGAATTTCCAGACGTCTTGCCGTTCGTGGTCGGTGTGTCGACAGAGACCGGGCTCCTCGTGCAAGCACCCTGCGCAACTGTCGCCGTATATCTCGACGCAGTTTACCTCCGAGGCCTCGCCATCGGGTGCCCGATGGCGGAGACCGGCTTTGGGCGAGCCTATGCGGACGACTTTCTCGGATTCGTTGTGCGCACGCTGAGGCCTGCAGCGGTAGAGGGTCAACGTGTGCTCGAGATTGGCTGCGGTGATGGCTATTTGCTGTCTCGATTGCAGCAGCGCGGAGCCCACGTCGTGGGTGTCGAGCCAGGCGAGCACGGGCAGGACGGCTCGCGGCACTACGGCGTCGCAATCGTGCGCAGCTCGTTCCCTACGGAGACGGCGGCGACCGCCGGCCCTTTTGACCTGATCCTGCACTATGCAGTGATGGAGCACCTGACCGATCCGGACGCTTTCCTCCGTGCGCAGGCCCCCCGGCTTGCCACGACGGGCAAGATCGTTTTTGCGGTCCCGGACTGCAGCGCGTACGTCGCACACGGCGACGTCGGGATGTTCGCGCATGAGCACTGGAGCTACTTCACGCCGCAGTCGCTTCGGGCGCTCGTCGAGCAGGTTGGCCTGCGCCTGGCCCACGTCGAGAGGTCTGGGTTCGGTGGCGCGCTCTACGCCGTCGCCGACGCTCGGGGTGCCGCCGCGGCGGGCGCCGAGTCGAACTGGGACGTGCAGGATTTCGCTGCGCGGGTGCGGCGAGGAATCGACGGTGCGCGAGCGTTCTTCGCCACGGCGCTGCGGCCGGGGCGCTCGGTCGGAGTGTTCGCACCGGGGCGCTTCATCAATTACCTTCACCTGGCTCAGCCCGCGCAGTTGCCCAGGCTGTTCGACGACGAGCCGAATCTTCACGGGAAGTACTATCCGCCCTTCGACCAAGTCGTCGAGTCGCGCGCTGCCCTCCTGGCCGAGCCGGTGGACGAGCTGATCATCGCCTCCCGCTCCTTCGGGGAGCGCCTCAGGAACGAGCTGTCGCAGGAAGGTGCCTTGCGCGAAACGCGGATTTCGCTGCTTGACGAGGTCCTGAGCTGCGCTTCCTCGGGCGCGGCGCTATAGGTGTGGGGCGCACCGAGAGCGAGCTTGGATGTCACGGTAAAACGGATGGATCGTTTTTTCCAGCGGCTGGTAGAGCTCTATAAGAAGCTCCGCGGCGACGTGCGTGAGCGGTGGCAGCGCGACCTGCCCTTCGCGGAGCTGCTCTTCGACCGCTGGGAGCGTGCCGCAGCGCTCGGCTTCGGAGAGGGTACGAGCATCTATCATCACAGCTACGTCTACGGCGACGTCCGCGTCGGCAAGTGCACCTGGATCGGCCCATATACCTTGCTCGACGGCTCGGGCGGTCTGACGATCGGCGACTACTGTAGCATCAGTGCCGGGGTGCAGATCTACACCCACGACACGGTGCGGTGGGCGCTATCCGGCGGCCACGCTGAGTATGAGCACGCCCCGGTCTCTATCGGGAGCTACTGCTACATTGGAAGCCAAACTGTGATCGCCAAGGGCGTGACGATCGGCGACCACTGCCTCATCGGCGCCTGCTCGTTCGTCAACCGCGATATCCCACCGTACACTGTCGCCGTTGGCGTCCCATGCCGGCCTGTCGGCCGGGTGCACGTCGGTCCATCCGGCGACATCACGTTTCTCACCGAGCGCCGGCACAGCAAGCTCTAGTCGTGTGGTGGAAGTGTGACCGAGAGCCGCAGAAGGGTGCTGCTCCTCTTCGGCATCGGCCACCTCGACGAGATCCTCGTCAAAGGGAACGTGTGGTACGTCCGCTATTACGAGAGCTATTTCGACGAGGTGTGCGTCGCCTATCTTCTCGGTGGACCGCGTGAGCCGGTTCGCGAGGGCCGCACGACTCTCGTATCGCTGGCGCGGGGTCAGGCGTGGCTCGACCTGCTTCTGGGGCCCTACCGCCTCGTCCGCCTCGCGGCGCAGATCGGCGCGTCGGCGTACGTCACTGCCGACTTCGTGTTCTCGTGGTGGACCGCATGGCTGGTGCGGCTCATCGGCAGAGCGCGGGTCTATCTCGTACCTGTCTGCATACCCGAGCAGATCTATGCCAGCACCAAGCGGTCATTGTCTGGCCTTCCGATTTGGCTGGAACGGCTCCTCGTGCGAGTGAGCTTCCGTGCCGCGAGTCGCGTGTGGACAGCCAAGGGCGCTGGGAGCTATGTCGCCTTGCTGAGCGATGATCCACGCGCGCGGGGCAAGCTCGTGGTGACCGATGCGTTGGTGGACTCGCTCCCGACGCCGCAGTTCTTCGAGCGCCTGGAGAGCTTGCGGGAGGATGGCCGCGAGCCGCGGGGCGATGGCCGCTCATGCCACCTGATCTACGTCGGCCGCTTGCACCGCGAGAAGCTGGTGGGTGACCTCATCGACGCCCTGGCGCTCCTCACGCGCGATGGCCAGGTCGACAAGCCGGCTCGCCTCACGCTCGTGGGCGACGGCCCCGAGCGGGCGGCTCTAGAGGCGCGCGTGGCGGACCTCGGCCTCGGCGGCGCCGTGCACTTCGCCGGCGCCGTGCCCAACGCGACGCTGCCCGACTACCTCTTCACCGCGGACATCTTCGTCTCACCACTCACCGGCACCGCCCTGCGCGAGGCGGCGCTGTGCGGGCTGCCGATCGTCGCCTACGACATGGACTGGGTCTCGGGCCTGCTGCGCCACGAGGAGACGGCCCTCCTCGTGCCTCCGGGCGACATCGAGGGCCTAGCGCGTGCGGTCTTGCGACTGGCGCAGGATGAGGCCCTGCGCCGACATCTCTCGCAGAACGTCGAGCAGCTCGCCTGGCGGCTGTGGTCGCCGGCGGCGGTGGTGGAGTCGCTGCGCCAGGTGTTCGGCGACGCAGATGGGCTATAATATGCTGCAAGCTTGCTCCGTAGGGACGGCACGCGACGTCATTCTCGGCAAGCGCGGCCTCGTCAGCGCTGGCGATGGGCCACCGGGGCGACGCTCCTAGGGGGCCAGAGGCGGGGTGATGGAGCTCAGCGAGACCGTCGTTCGCCGGTCGGTCGAACGCGCGGTCAAGGTGCTCAGCCGGCGGCCCAAGGGCTGGTGGCGCGTGCTCGTCAACCAGGCCGCGGCGATGGCCCGCGTGCCCTACGTCCCGGCCCTCCCCGTGCACGTGACCATCGAGCCGACCAACGCCTGCGACATGGGCTGCCCGGTCTGCGAGACCGGCGCGAAGATCCTCGAGCGGCGCACCGGGCGGATCACGCAGGAGAACTTCCGGCGCATCGTCGACGCCATCGCCCCGCACACCAACACGCTCTTCTTCTACTTCATGGGTGAGCCGTTCCTGTACAAAGACTCGTACGACATGATCGCCTACGCGAAGACGAAGGGGATGTACGTCGATACGTGCACCAACGGCCACTTCGTGCAGGCCGACCGCCTCATCGACAGCGGCATCGACGAGATCAGCTTCCAGATCGGCGGGATGACGCAGGAGACGCACGAGATCTATCGCGTGCGCGGCCAGCTCCAGCGAGCGCTCGACAACATGGGCGCGGTGCTGGCCGAGCGCAAGCGCCGCGGCGTGCGGCATCCGAAGGTGTGCATGGGCTTCATCGTCATGAAGCACAACGAGCACGAGGTCGACCAGTTCATGGACTTCGCGCGCGCGTTTGGCGTCGACGAGGCGCGGGTCATCGACCCCTGTGTCCGCGACATGGATCAGGCGCGGCAGTTCCTGCCACGCGACCTGAGGTATTGGTACTACGACAAAGCGGCGTTCGACCGCGGCCGGCTACGGCCAAAGATCATCCCCGACAACGAGTGCTGGTGGATCTGGCACTCGACGGTCATCACCTGGAACGGCGACGTGGTGCCGTGCTGCCGCGACCCGCACGGCCGGCACGTGATGGGCAACGTGCTCCAGCAGAGCCTGCCTGAGATATGGAACGGTCAGAAGTACCGCGCCTTCCGCAAGCGCATCCTGACCGAGCAGGGCCGGATCGACATCTGCCGGCTCTGCTCCGGCTACGGCGTCC
>JACQUS010000261.1 GCA_016210125.1 Chloroflexota bacterium
CGACCCGAGGGTCGACTGAATGTAGACGTCCCGCCCTTTCCCGAACTCGATCTGGGCGAAGAACTCGAAGAACTCGGCCAGCTTGTCCACCATCACGGCGATGAAGCGCTCGCCCTTCTCCTTGCTCGCCAGGTGTGGGTCGCCCTGCACACCTCCGCGCGACGCCTCGGAGAACTTCTCCGACAGAAACACTTTCCCGGCGCTGCCCGGGTGCTTGGCGGCGTCCCGCGCGAAGAACTTCGTGCCCTTCGGGGCCTCCATGTCCACCGGCGCGCGGCGCTCGGCCAGCATCTGCACGTTGATCGATTCCTCGTCCGTGGCCCAGGAGACAGACGTCTCGAACTCCTCGGCGTGCTTGAGGAAGCCCTGCTCGAGCATGGCGCCCAGCTCCGGGCCAGCCACGAAGAACGGCGCGGTAACCGCCACGAGCGCGCCGGTACGATAGCGCACCTCACGTCCGACGAGCTGGGACGCGGTGGTGTTTTGGCCGTGCCCGGTGATCAGCGCGATGCGCCGAAAACCCGCGCGCGCGAAGCAGGTGCACACCTCGGTGAGCAGGCTGATGTACGTGTGCGACGAGATGCTGATCGTCCCCGGCAGCTCGTCCTGCGCGTACTCTTCGTCGAAGTGCGCGACCGACCAGCCGTAGGGAATGAGCGGCGCGACGAGCACGCGTGCCCCGCGCTGGTTTGCCCGATGCGCCGCCAGTGGGACCGTTGAGCGCACGTTGTTCGAGTCCATGTCGAGCGGGCCGTGCGGCCCGTGCTGCTCTGTCGAGCCGAGTGGCTGGGCGATGATGACCCGATCCTTGTCGGGCATCTCCTTCACGTCCAGCCACGAGAGGTTCTCGTAGAAGAGCTTCGCTGGGAGCTTCTCCGTCTGTCCGTCGGGCGCCACGATGATGCGCGGATAATCCCAGGCCACAGCGCGCCTCCTTGATGTCTGACTGCGGGCCGCACTCTACCGGCCGGGCGTCGCGTTGCCAAGTGCGCGCGTCACCGCCAAGCTGTAGCCAGGGCTACCGCGGGCCGCGGCATGTGCCCGGCGCTACACGCACGCGGTGACGAAGACACTTTCGCCTTCGCACGGTCGCCGCGTAACGTGGGGTGGGCACGGAGGCGCATCGCTGCCCGTCGGGTTATCCGCTGCCGGGCAGCGGGCGGGCGCCGGAGGGACGGAGCATGGCACCGCTGCTGGGCCGCGTGGCCATCGTGACGGGGGCGGCGCAGGGCATCGGCCGCGGCATCGCCCACTGCCTGGCGGGCGACGGCGCCGACGTCGTGCTGGCCGACCTGGCCCTCGACGGCGCCCGCGAGGGGGCAGAGCAGATCGAGCGCCTCGGGCGCAGCGCCCTCGCCGTGCGCTGTGACGTGTCGGATGCGCAGAGTGTCGCCGACCTCGTGCGGCGGACGGTCGAGCGTTTTGGGCACGTCGATATCCTCGTCAACAACGCCGGCATCAAGGGCGCGCCGGGCTGGCTGGACGAGGAGCGAACCCGCCCCGTGGACTGGGACGCGGCCTTTCAGGTTAACGTGAAGGCCCAGTTCCTATGTGCCGAGGCCGTCGCGCCGCACATGATCGCGCGGCGCTGGGGCAAGATCGTCAACATCTCGTCCAGCTCCGGGCGCGAGCCGTCGCCATTCCACCCGCACTACCACGCGACGAAGGCGGCGGTCATTAGCTACACCCAGTGCCTCGCGCTCCAGCTTGCGCCATACGACATCAACGTGAACGCCATCTGCCCAGCGATGGTCTGGACGCCGATGGCCTACGAGACGCACCGCTGGCGGCGGGAGCGCGGCGGCGAGCCTGGCGACGACGCGCGGGAGGCGTTCGACGCGCGCATGCGGCGCCGCTGTCCACTGCAGCGCGAGACGACGCCGGAGGATATCGGCTGGGCCGTGTGTTTCCTCGTCTCGGAGCGCGCGCGCAACATCACCGGCCAGACGATCGACGTCGACGGCGGGGCCGTGATGCGATGAGGCGTCGCTCGCGCAGACACATCGAACCGGTGGAACGGGTCTCGGTGTAGTAGAAATTGGGCGCCAATAGGCTGGAGGTGGGAGATGCGCCGATCCGCCACGATGCTGGTCGCGATGGTTGGTGTGTTTGCGCTCATCGCCGTGGGCTGTAGCGCTCCGAGTCCGACGTCGCCGGCGCAGGCTCCCTCGCCGCCGCAGAAGGCGGCCGCGGCGCCGGCCGCGGCGCCGGCCCCGGCGGCCCCGGCTGCGGCGCCCGCGCCGGCGAAGCAGGAGCCCAAGCCGGCGGCCGCGCCCGCGCCGGCGAAGCAGGAGCCCAAGCCGGCGGCCGCGCCCGCGCCGCCGAAGACGCAGCGTTTGGTCTGGGCCTGCTGCCCGCTCACGTCGGCCTTCTACCCATACGCCGTCGCCGCGGCCAAGGTCATCAACGAAAACGCCCCAGGGGCGCAGATCACCGTCAGCGAGTCGCGCGGCGCCGTGGACGGGCTGAAGCTGCTCCAAAACCGGCAGGTGCACATCATCAGCTCGCAGGCGCTGTTCGGCGCGGAGGCCTATCGTGGCCTGGCGCAGTTCAAAGATGCGCCGGTTACCGATCTGCGCGGGCTGTGGATGTACGACATGGGCGTCGTGGCCTACGTCGTGCGCGAGGACAGCGGTATCACGAGCGTTGCCGGGCTGCACGGGCGCGACTTCGCCGGCGGCACCGGCACGTACACGGACGTGCTGGCGCGCAACACGCTCGGCGCCGCCGGGATCGAGCCCAAGTGGTTCCGCGGCAGCCTGGCCGATGCGCTGGCAGCTTTCCGCGACCGGCGTATCTCCGGCTTCGCCAAGGCCGTGGGCGCGTCGTCGGCGGATGCCAACATCCTGGAGATGCAGACCGCGGGCAAGGTGCGTATCTTGGGCTGGACGCCGGACCTCATCGATAAAGTGAAGAAGCAGTTCGATTACTACATCGAGGGCGATATTCCGGCGAACGTGTACAAGGATGCCGGAAACGACCGGCCCATTCGGACGTGGGCCGCGCCGCAGACGACGCTGGTGCTCAAAGATCTCGACGCCGAGCTGGCCTATAGCATCGTTAGGGCCGTCGATCGCATCAAGGAGCCGCAGGTCGCGGCGCTGAAGTCGGTCGGCGACTTCGATTTCGCCAAGCTGGGAGCCGAGATGTCGCCGTTGCCGGTGCACGCGGGCACGCTCAAGTACCTCCGCGAGCGCGGCTTGCCGCTGCGGCCGGCCATCGTGCCACCGGAGGGCCGGTAGTGGAGATCATCGACCTCCGCGGCCGTCCGCCGACCAAGGAGTACCTCGCGTACTTCAATCCCGAGCGCATGCTCTGGATGGCCGGTCGCGTCGGTGCGAAGGGTCTTCCGCCGTCCTACGTCCAGCAGTCGCTCGACCTCTTTTTCCGTGAAATGGACGAGGCGGGGATTACGACGACCGTGGCGCTCGGACGCAACAGCCCGGCGGTGACCATAGGTGACAGCGTGTTCCCGCCGGGCATCATCCCTAACGAGCACATCGCCGACCTCCAGCGCCGCTATCCGGGTCGTATCGTCGGCTTCGCGGGCATCGACGTCTCGGGCACGCTGCACAATGCCGTCGCCGAGACCGAGCGCTCCATCGAGGAGCTCGGGCTGGGAGGCGTCTTCATCGAGCCGGGACGCACCGGCGGTGTCCCGAGCGATCGCCGCTGTTACCCCGTGTACGAGACGTGCGCGGCGCTCGACGTGCCGGTGATGATCATGTCCGGCCCTTTCGCAGGGCCAACCATCGAGGCGACGCAGCCGTGGCACGTCGACCAGGTGGCCAACGATTTCCCCCGCCTGACGCTCGTTTGCGGCCACGGGTGCTGGCCCTTCGTCAACGAGATCATCGCCGTCGCCTTCAAGCACGCCAACGTCTATGTGTCGCCCGATTTGTACATGTTCGTGCCCGGCGCCGAGGCCTACGTTCGTGCAGCCAACACGTTCCTCCAGGACCAGTTCATGTTCGGGACGGGCTATCCCGCTCGGCCGCTAAAGCAGACGGTCGACGATTTCCTGGCGCTCGGCTTCGGACCGGCGGTGCTCGCCAAGATCCTGTATGGCAACGCCGCGCGGCTGCTGCGCGTCGCCACCTAGCGCCGTGCCTATCCTGGCCCTTCTGGCACAGTCGCTCACCGCCGCGCGCAATCGCGAGTTCCGCTTCCTCTGGCTCGCGAACACCCTGAACAGCTTTGCCCGCTGGTTCGAGATTGCCGTACTGTCGTGGCTCGTGCTGGACCTCACCGGCTCGCCGTGGGAGGTGGCCGTCGTCGGCTTCTGGCGCTATGTGCCGCTGCTGCCGATCGGCCCTGTCGGGGGGTTCCTCGCGGATCGCGTCGACCGCCGCCGGCTGGCCTCGCTGACGCAGTTGGCGAGCGCGGGCATCGTGCTCGCAGTTGCCGTCCTGCTGCTGGACGGGCAGATCACTCTCTGGCACCTCGTCGTGAGCAGCGTGTGCCTGGGGCTGCTGGTCGCGGTGGACTTTCCGTGTCGCCGCGCACTCGTCCCGGACATCGTCGCTCGCCGGGAGATGGTCAACGCAACGGCGCTGGAGTCCGCCAGCGATACGCTGAGCCGTATTCTCGGCCCGCTGCTGGGCGGCGCGTTCATCGTGCTGCTCGGCGTCGGCGGGTGCTACGTCGTGCTGGCGCTGGCGTACGCCGCGGCCGGACTGGCGGTGCTGGGTCTGTCGCCGGTGCCGCCGACACGCCAGACCAGCGTGCGCCGCGGGCTGGAGAGCCTGCTCGAGAGCGTACGCTACACGCGGCGGCGTCCCGACATCTCCGTGGCGCTGAGCGCGGCGCTGCTGGCGAACTTCCTGGCGTTCCCATGCTTGCAGCTTATGCCGGTCTTCGCGCGCGACAATCTGCAGCTTGATGCTGCACGCTACGGGACGCTCGGCGCAAGCATCGGTCTCGGAGCGCTCGTCAGCTCGCTGGCCATGGCGGCGCAGGCTCAGCGCTGGCGACCGGAGCCGACGTATCTCGTCGGCAACGCGCTGATGGGCCTCGGCCTGGTGCCCTTCGCGCTGACGACGAGCTACGCGGTGGCGGTGCTGAGCTTGTCCGTCGTCGGGTTCGGCCTAGGGCTGTACGCCAGCCTCTACGCCACGGTGATCCTGCTGCGGGCCGAGGTCGAGCTGCGCGGCCGTCTCATGGGGCTGCTCGTCGTGGCAGTCGGGATCTGGCCCGTGGGCGTTCTGGTGCTCGGCGCCTTGACGCAGTCGCTGGGCGCTCCGCTGGCCCTCAGTGCTTCGGCCGTCGTGTTCCTCCTGGCACTCGCCGCCCTGGCGGCGCGCTATCGGACGTTCTATCAGCCGTAGAGGAGCAGAGCGCCGGCCGACGGCCCGCGCTCTGCCCTGCGGCGACGGCGCAGGGCAGAGCCCTCCATACCCTTTCGTCAGGATCGCTTGCTCGTTGCGGTGGCCCCACCCCACCCCACCGAGAAGAACCCCCAGAGGGGGCAAAGCCCCCTCTGGACTCCCCCTGATCCCATCTCAAGAGCAGGTCTTCGCGGCAAGGTGGTATCCAGCCCGCCCAGCTCCTCTCCGTCACGAGTCCGAGGGTGAGCAAGGTTACCGAACAAGCGGCCGCCGGCGGTATGATTGACGGGTAGGTAGGTACGCGGCGCGCTCGCCTTCGCCACGGGTGGCGAGGCGGGAGGCCGCACGACGGCGGAGAGGCGCGATGCTCGATCCCGTGGCGCTGGCCCTCGCGTTCGGCGCGGGCGTGCTCTCGTTCGCCTCGCCCTGCGTCCTGCCGCTCATCCCGGCCTACGTGGGCTACATCACCGGCGCGTCGCTCGACCAGTGGGACCAGGCGGCACCCGCGCAGGCGCGTGGCCGGGTGCTGGCCCAGGCCGTGGCCTTCGTGCTCGGCCTGGCGGCCATCTTCAGCATGCTCGGCGCGACGGCCGGCGTGGTCGGCCAGCTCCTACTGGACTACCGCGACGTGGTGACCAAGGTCGCCGGGGCCATGATCGTGGTGTTCGGCCTGCACGTCGCTGGCGTGCTGCGCATCCCGCTGCTCTACCGCGAGAAGCGTGTCGACTTCACCGCCTTCCGCGGCGGCGGCCCGCCGAGCGCCTTCGTGATGGGGCTGGCCTTCGGGGTGGGATGGACGCCGTGCGTCGGGGCGGTGCTCGGCAGCTTGCTCCTGCTGGCCGGGCAGAGCGAGACCGTCTGGCAGGGCGCGGCGCTGCTGTTCGCCTACGCCCTTGGCCTCGGCCTGCCCTTCGTGCTGGCGACGCTACTCCTCGGGCGCGCCCTCGGCTGGCTGGCACGGCTCAAGCGGCAGGTCGGCGCGCTCTCAGCCGCCAGCGGCGTGCTGCTGGTGCTCATCGGCGGGCTGGTGTTCACCGATCGGTTCGGGCAGATGACAGCCTGGCTCACCCAGGTCTTCGGGACCGGCCTTACGCTTTAGGGCACGCATCAGGAGGCAGGGCCATGCCACCCGTCGCGCTTTCGGCCGCATTGCTCGTCCTCGTCGCCGCCTGCATGTCGCCTCCCCCGGAGCCGGTACGGCCGGACGGGGCCGCCCCCGGCCAGCCGGCGCCGCCGGCACGCGCCGATGGACCGGCGGCTCAGCCGGGCAGCCAGACCGC
>JACQUS010000263.1 GCA_016210125.1 Chloroflexota bacterium
GCCCTGATCTTGCCAGTGCATCATGCCGCCCATGATGATCGTGGCCTGCGGGTCGACGGACTTGGCGGCAAGGTAGGCCACCTTGAGTAGCCGCGCGTACTGCTGCGCGTCGCCGTTCCAGAAGCCGAACCAGCCACCTTCGGCGCGTGGGCGGAAGTCCGGCTCGTTCCAGATCTCCCAGTAGGCCACGCGGCCACGGAACTTAGCCACGGCGCGCTGGACGAAGCGCGCCCAGTAGTTCTCCTGGTTCGCCGGCTTGTTGGGCGCCAGGGTGTCGGTGCCGTCGGCGAAGACGGGCAGGTGCAGATTGCGCGGCGGGTAGATCGTCTCCGAGATCGCCGGAGGCTCGGCCGCGCTCAGCGGCCGCAGGGCGTCGACCGCCGGGCGCGGGCCGACGGCCGGCGCCGGCTGCGGCTCCCCGCCGGCCGCGAGCGGCAGGAGGGGACGTGTATCGCGCGGTGGAGCGCCGGCGTCCTGGCCCGCGCCGCTCGGCGACGCCGTCGCTGGACGCGGGGCCGAGGTGGCCCAGTCTGGCGTCCCGAAGAGGATGGCCAGCGTCTCCAGGCCGTAGGCCATATCCATGGCCACGGTGCGCTCCTGGTTGGCAAAATTGAACTCACCCGGGCGCGGCTCCGTAAAGTTCCAGTAGAACGCCCAGCGGTGCGTGCCGACACCGACGGCGCTCGCGCGCTGGTAGCGCTGCGGATCGGGCGCGCGGTCGCCGTAACCGACGTGCACGAGCCCGAAGCGCGCGTTCTTGGTGCCCTGCGCCGCGCCGAGCGCGCCGCTCTCGTGCGCCCACAGTGCCAGGGCCGCCAGCGCCAGGGCGGCCACGCCCAGGCGCACTGCCGCCGACCATCGCCGGGCCAGGCGCATGCTCACCCTCTCCATCGCGCCCTTGGAATCACAAGTATATCGTCGAGCGACGCGCGCTGCGACAAGCTGGCACAGCGCCTCGCCGAGCGCGGCGTCATCCGAGAAGTCGGCCAGGCAACGGAAAACGCGGGCGAGCTGCGCCAGCGCCGGCCGACGACGGTAGACGCTCGAACGCCGAAATCGCCTGCGCCGTCTGAGAAAGTGCAGCATCGCGGCCGATGGATTACAGCCGCGTGTCAATTTGCCGGCGGTCGACGATGGGGAAGGTGCGCATGGTCGGCAGCGGCAGCACGTCGATCCAGGCCGCCGGGGTGACGGGCTGCAGCTCCAGCGGCAGGATGCCGCGGCGCCACATCGCGGCGAGAAGCAGCGCGCCGAAGCGGCCGCGGGGCGCGGTGGCGAGCGACATGGCCAAGGCCCTCCAAGGACCCTATCGACCAGCCGAGACGAATCGATAAGCGCGCGCGATGCGCGGACGCGGAGACGCGGGGCGGACCTTCCCCCCATCGCCGCGTCGCCTCTTCCCCACGTCGGGGAGAGGGCCAGGGCGGCGGGGTCGGCTCGGCGCCTTGCCCGACGCCGAGCCGCCATGCTAGCATCTCCCACCGACCGAACTCTGGAGGCAGGCGTGACCCAAACGCCCGCGCTGCTCTCGGTGGAGGCGCTGCTGCCGGCCGGCTTCACCAGCCACCGCGTCACCCTGCGTGACGGCACGCTGCACTACGTCAGCGGCGGCGAGGGCCGGCCGCTCGTGCTGGTGCACGGCTCGGCCGGCTCGTGGACGCACTGGCTGCGCAATCTCGCTGCGTTGGCGACAGTCCGCCGCGTCTATGCCCTCGACATGCTGGGCTACGCCGACTCCGAGCGGCCGGCGCGGCCCTACGGGCTGCCGGACTTCGCCGCGCTCGTCGACGAGTTCCGCCAGGCGGTCGTCGGCCAGCCGAGCGACCTGATGGGCTTCTCGTTCGGCGGCTTGATCTCGGCCACAGCGGCGGCGACCTATCCGGACGGCATCGCCAACCTGGTGCTCGTCGCGCCCTCCGGCTGGGGCAAGCTCAACGCCCCCGCGCTGACGCAGGAGCAGAACGTCCCCCTGCGGGGCACCCCTGAGGAGCGCAAGCGCGTGATCAGTGCGAATATGCGCGCGATCTACGTCCACCTGCCGGAGAACGCGCAGGGCTTCGCCCTGGACGTGCACCACCACAACATCGTGCGCACGCGCGTCTCGACGCGGCGCGCCATCAGCCGCGTGGTGGACATCTTCGCGGTCTTGCCGCGCATCCGGGCGCGCACGCTGGTCGCGTGGGGGCAGCAGGACGCGCTGGGGGCGCCGTCGCCGCAGTGGCGCGCCGAGCGCATCGGCGCGGTGCTGCCGCAGGCGCAGTTCGCCTACATAGACCAGGCCGGCCACTGGGTGCAGTTCGAGCAGGCCGAGGCGTTCAATCGGATGGTGGTAGGGTTTCTTTCTACAGCGTGATCTGCTGCCCCAGGCCGCGCTCCTTCGCCCGCTGGTAGGCGAGGAGCCCCAGGGCGATGTCCTGGAGCGC
>JACQUS010000256.1 GCA_016210125.1 Chloroflexota bacterium
AGCCGTTTTGCTGCACCGATACTACCACGCCCACCGGCGCAGGCGCAATCGGCGCTCGCGGCCCTTCTGTGGGGGACCATTGTGAGGGAGGCCACTCGCGTGCTGCTGCGCGCCTGCCGCCGGCCCTCCCCGGCCGTCAGTATGTGGACGCTCGCCCCATGGATAACGCGGGATGACGCGGCGGCTGGGGTGCGGGGGCCTATCGGCCCTCTCCGGCGGTCAGTAGTGAACGCTCGGCGCCGCGCCGCCGTCCACGGCGATAGACTGGCCGGTGATCGCGTCAGCCGCCGCAGAGCAGAGGTAGGCGACCACGTTGGCGATCTCCTCGGGCTCGAGGAGGCGCCCGAGCGGCGCCCGCGCGGCGTGCTCGCGCTCGATCTGCTCCACGGGCACGTTGCGCTGTCGTGCCTCGCGCGAGAGGAGAGCGGTGAGCAATGGCGTGCGCGTCAGGTCGGGGTGCAGGACGTTGACGCGGATGCCGTCGCCGACGACCTGCGCCGCGAGCTGCTTGGCCAAGTTCGTGAGCGCGGCGCAGACCGGGCCGTTATCGGTGGCGAAGAGCCGCACCAGGCGCGTGGCCATGCCGCTCACCAGGATGATCCGTCCCCAGCGGTCGCGCTGCATGTGCGGAATAGCCTCGCGGGCGCAGCGGACGCTGCTGAAGAACTTGACGTTGAAGTGGTAGAGCCATTGCTCATCGGGGATGGCCGTGAAGGTGGCCCCGCCGGCGCCGTGCATGTTCGCGCAGCACACCAAGATGTCAGCGCGGCCGAAGTGCTCCGCCGCGCCACGCACGAAGCGCTGGCAGCCGTCCAACGTGCTCAGGTCGGCGCTGACCGCTAGGCAGCGCCGACCGGTCGCGGAGCGCACCTCCTCGGCCGTCGCCGCCAGATCGCCCTCCCCGCGCGCGCAGATGGCCACGTCGGCGCCGTGGCGCGCCAAGGTGACGGCCGTGGCGCGGCCAATGCCCTTGCTGCCGCCTGTGACGAGCGCGACGCGTCCGCTGAGATCCAGGTTCATTCCTAGCGCCTCCTCGCCTGCTATGCCTGCGCCGTGTGACTAGCTTACGCCACTGGCCGCGCCGTCGGAAGAGCCTGGGTCGCGTTGACGGTCGTCCTGCCCCGTGGTAAGGTCCAGGCGACCCCAGCGCTCTTCCACCGGAGGCCAGAGTGTTCGTCATCGGCACTGCTGGTCACGTTGACCACGGCAAATCTACCCTCGTCCGCGCGCTCACGGGCATTGACCCTGACCGCCTGCGTGAGGAGAAAGAGCGCGGCATGACTATCGACCTGGGCTTTGCCTGGCTGCGGCTGCCGAGCGGGCGCGAGGTCAGCATCGTCGACGTGCCCGGGCACGAGCGTTTCATCAAGAACATGCTCGCCGGCGTCGGCGGCATCGACGTGGCCCTCCTGGTCATCGCGGCAGACGAGAGCGTCATGCCGCAGACCGAGGAGCACCTCGCCATCCTTGATCTGCTGCGCGTGAAGAACGGCGTCGTCGCGCTGACCAAGATCGACCTGGTGGAGCCGGACTGGCTGGAGCTGGTTCAGGCCGACGTGCGTGAGCGCCTGGGCGGCACGGTGCTGGAGGGTGCGCCCATCGTGCGCGTCTCGGCACAGACGGGCGCGGGACTCGACGAGCTGAAGCGCACGCTCGACGCGCTGCTCGACGCCACGCCGCCGAAGCGCGACCTCGGCCGGCCACGCCTGCCGGTAGACCGCGTGTTCACCGTCGCCGGCTTCGGCACCGTCGTCACCGGCACGCTCATCGACGGCCACATGACTATCGGGCAGGAGGTGGAGATCCTGCCCCGCAGACTGCGCTCGCGCGTGCGTGGCCTCCAGACGCACCGCCAGCGCGTCGAGACGGCGCGCCCGGGCACGCGCGTGGCCGTGAACCTGGTCGGCGTGGCCACTGAGGATGTCGATCGTGGTGACGTGGTCACGGCGCCGCGCTGGCTGCGCCCGTCGCGTGTGTTCGACGCCCGCCTGCGCTTGCTGAAGGCGTCCGAGCGGCCGCTGGCCCACAACGCGCCCGTTAGCTTCCACACCGGCGCGGCCGAGGCGCTCGGCCGTGTGCGGCTGCTCGACCGGCAGGAGCTGGCCCCGGGCGAGACCGGCTGGGCGCAGCTTCGCCTGGAGCGCGAGCTGGCCGTGGCCAAGGGCGACATGTTCATCGTCCGCGACACGGTGACCACCGTCGGCGGTGGCGAGGTCGTCGAGGTCGCGCCGAAGCGACACAGGCGCTTCCACGGGCCGACGCTGCGGGCGCTGGAGACGCTGGCTCAGGGCGCGCCGGAGGACGTGGTGCTCGAAGCGCTCGGCGGCCGCGGGCTGCTCGACGCCGAAGCGCTGGCCCAGCGCGCCGGCCTGGCCACCGCGGCCGTGCGCGAGGTCCTGGCCGACCTGACGGCGCGCGGCGTGGTGGTGCACCTCGACGGCCTCTACCTCAGCGAGCCGACCTGGCAGCAGCTCCGCCAGCAGGCGCAGGGGGCCGTCGCGGAGTTCCACCGCCAGTTCCCACTGCGCAGCGGTATGCCGCGCGAGGAGCTGAAGAGCCGCCTTGGCCTCGGCGCCAAGCCCTTTGCCCTCTTGCTCAAGCGCCTCGAACACGAGGGCGCGCTGCTCGAGGAGGGCGCGACCGTGCGCCTGCCAGCGCACGCGGTGCGCTTCACGCTGGAGCAGGAGGCGCAGATCGCGCGGCTGCTGGAGCGGCTGCTTGCGCAGGGCTACGCGCCGCCGAGCCGCCAGGAGCTGGAGGCCGAGGTCGGCCTTGATCCGGCGGTGACCGACGCGCTCATCGAGCAGGGACGGCTGCGCCGGCTGACCGAGGAGGTCGTCTATCCGGCCGCGGTGTACAACGAGATGGTCGCGCGGGTAGTCGAGCGCATTCGTGGCCAGGGGCGCATCACCGTCGCTGAGGTGCGCGACATGTTCCAGACCAGCCGCAAGTACGCCTTGGCGCTGATGGAGCACCTCGACGAGGAGCGCGTGACGCGCCGCGTCGGCGACGAGCGGGTGCTGCTGCGCGGCTGAGATTCGGGGCGGGGCGATGCTGACGAGCTGGGCTGGCCGGCTGGCACTGGGGCTTGCCCTAGGCGCGCTCTGGCGGGCCGGGCATCGCTACGCCGCCGCGCCGCTGCCAGGGCTGGTGTCTTGGCCGGTCGTCCGTGCCACGGCGCTGGCGTTCTGCCGCCGCGACCGCGCGGCCGCACCCGCGCCGGCCGTGGCCGCGGCGTACGAGCGCCGCGTGGCGACGAGCGTGCAGCTCGTTGCGCGCTACGTGGGCACGCGGTTGCCGCAGCCGCTGGACAAGGTACACGTCCTAAGCCGCGCCGGCTGGATCGAGGCCAACCTGGTCGGGCTGCGCCAGCTTCTCGACCCGCTGGCCGACGCGTCGCGCGCTGGCGAGCCGAAAAGCGTCGGCAACCACGCTTCGAGCGGCGCCACGCAGATGCTCCTGAGCCTCCAGCTCGGTGTGCTGCTGGGCTTCCTGGCGCGGCGCGTCCTCGGGCAGTACGACCTGGCACTGCTCGGCAGCGAGCCGGTGGTGCAGGGTCGGCTGTACTTCGTCGAAGCCAACATCGCCGCGCTGGAGCAGCGTCTGGGCCTGCCGGCCGAGGACTTCCGGCTATGGATCGCGCTGCACGAGACCACGCACGCCTTCGAGTTCGAAGCGCACCCGTGGCTGCGCGAGCACCTAGCCGGGCTGCTGCGTCGCTACCTCCAGAGCCTCGGCCCGGACGTGCTCTCGTGGCGCCCAACGCGCGCCGGCCAGTGGGCGATGCTCGCGCGCCTGGCGGGCAACGCGCTGCAGAGTCGCTACGTCGTCGAGATCGTCATGTCTCCGGAGCAGCGCGAGGTCTTCCGCGCCGTCCAGGCGGCTATGGCCGTGCTAGAAGGCTTCTCGAACCACGTCATGGACCGCGTCGGCGCGGGCCTTATCGCCGACTACCCGGACCTGCGTGCGCGCTTCGAGCGCCGGCTGACCGAGCGTGGGCTGCTGGAGCGCCTAGCACAGCAGCTCACCGGCCTGCACGTCAAGCTGGAGCAGTACGTCCTCGGCGAGCGCTTTGTCAACGCAGTGGTCGAGCGGTTGGGCATCGCCGGAGCCAACCTGCTGCTCAGCGGCCCCAGCGCCCTGCCCACGCTCGATGAGCTCCACGAGCCGCAAAGTTGGTTGGCGCGCGTCCCCGGAGCGGCGCCGTGACGCTCGACCTCGCCGCGCTGGCAGCGCAGCTCCGCGGCGCGCAGGAAAGGCTGCGCGGCGCGCAGGAGCGTCGCCGTACCCGCGAGCAGGCCGCTGCCGAGGCGCTCGCGCTGGTGCGCGACCGGCCGCTGCCCCTGGCGGTGCGCGCGCGGCCGGGTTTCTCGCCGCCCCAGGCGCTGGAGTCACTGGACCGGCGCGTTCCTGTGCCCGCAGCGCCGCAGCGCTACAGTGTCGTCGCCACCGACGGCTCGCAGATCGCCCCCGACCCCCACGGCGCGCTGCTCTACTACGTCATCAACGTCGGGCGCGTCGCGCTGCACTACGGCGACGCGCGCGCGCACCTCGACAGCCGGCCGACGTTTACCTGCGCCGAGGACGACCTGTTCGCCAGCGTCGAGGAGCAGGTCGAGACACCCGACCGGCGCCCGCAGCCGGAGCGCGCGGGCGAGCACTACGCGCGGGTGCGCGAGCGCCGCGAGCTCCTGGACGAGCACCTATTGGCCACGAAGCGCAAGGTCGCCGAGATGCGCGCGCTGGTGGCCTTCGTCCGCGAGCAGCGCGCCGACGCGCCGTTGCTGGCGCTCCAGGACGGCTCGCTGATCATGACCGAGCACGAGAGCCTGGGCCGCGCCGGCTTTGTCCAGCCCCCTCTCCTGCGCGACTACGTTGCCGCGCTGCGGGAGCTGGTCGAGGAGCCCGTGCCCGTGGCCGGCTACATCAGCCGGCCACGCTCGGACATCGTCGCCGGGCTGCTGCGGGCGGCCGTGTGCCAGCACGACGACGCCACCTGGCGGGAGGGCTGCCGCGCCGAGCCGGCAGCCCTGTGCGCGCGCCTGGCCGGGGCCACCGACGACGAGGTCGTCGCGGCGATCGGCCTCCAGCCCGGCGAGCGCTCGGCGCGCTTCCGCAGCCGTTGGCGCGAGGCGCGCGCCGGCGAGCCGGCGATGGAGATCGACTTCTTCTTCCTGCACAGCGGCAGCGAGATCGCCCGCGTGCAGCTCCCGGCCGACCTGGCCGACGACGCGGCGCTGCTCGACTTCACCCACGCCGCGCTGATGGACCAGTGCCGCCGCGGCGACGGCTACCCGCCGGCGCTGGCCGAGGCACACGAGCAGGCCATCATCCGCGCCGGTGACCGCCGCGCGTTCGTCGCCCTGGTCGAAGATGACCTGGCGCGCCTTGGCCTGCCTGCCTCGCCGTCGGCCAAGCAGCGCGCCAAGGACCGTCGCGCGCTCTGACCCTCGCGCGATCCTCGCGCCGGTGGAGAGCAGGACGCTGCGCCGGCCGGCCGGTATAATGGGGCTCCAACGGGCGATCTGCGGACAGGGACGCTAGGCGCCCGATGTGCCTAAGG
>JACQUS010000278.1 GCA_016210125.1 Chloroflexota bacterium
GGCTGGCCACGCGCACGGTCGCCGAGTGGGTCGAGCTGCTCAACGAGGCCGGCGTGCCCGCCGGGCCGATCCTGAACGTGAAGGAGACCTTCGAGAACGAGCAAGTGCGGACGCTGCCCATGGTGCACCGGGTCGAGCACCCGAAGCTGGGCGAGGTGAAGGTGCTCGGCTTCGGCGTGAATCTCAGCCGCACACCGCCGCGCATCAAGACGGCGGCGCCGGAGCGCGGCGCGCACTCCCGCGAGATCCTGGCCGAGCTGGGCTACAGCCCGTCCGAGATCGACGCGCTGGAGCGCGACGGCGTCGTCGGCGACCCGCAGCAGATGGCCCGGCGGTAGAGCAGGAGGCGCGTATGACGACATCGACCACCGCGCGCGAGCATCTGCACCGCCTGGTCGATGAGCTGCCGGACGGCGAGCTGCACGCCGCTGCGCGCTTTCTAGAATACCTGCACGACCTCGGCAGCGACCCGCTCATGCGGCTGCTCGACGAGGCCCCGGAGGACGACGAGCCCCTGACGCCGGAGGAAGAGGCGGCGCTCGCCGAGGGCGAGGAAGCGTATCGCCGCGGCGACTACCGACCTTGGGAGGCCGTGCGCGAGGAGCTAGCCCGTGAGTGAGCGGGCCTGGCGACTCGCCATCACCGGCCCGGCGGAGAAACAGCTTAAGCGCCTACCACCGAGTGATCAAATCCGCGTTCGCTTGGCGCTTGATCGTCTCATCGCACCGCCGGGCGGCTCCAGCGGTGACGTGAAGAAGCTCCAGGGGCGCTCGGGAGTCTGGCGGCTACGGGTGGGCAACGTACGGGTGCTCTTCGAGCGCGATCCCGACACGCTCACGATGCTGGTGGTCGCCGTCGCGCCCCGCGGGCGCGCGTACAGCGGCTAGGGGCCGCCCGCGACGCCGGCCGGCGGCTCGCCAGCGAGCGGCCACTCGCGGTGGGAAGGCGTGTCCCAGCCCGCATCAAGCCGATTGGCGGGGGACATGCCCCCGCGCTACAGCGTTTGCAGATGCGCCCTGGGTCACCAAGCCGCTACCCCGCCGACCCGTCGCCGCCGCGCTGGGTGACGATGTTGACCAGCCGCCGCGGCACGTAGATCACCTTGGCCACCCCGTTCCCGGTATAGGCCTGGACGCGCGCGCTCGCCAGCGCCTGCCGGCGCACCTCGTCCCCGCTGGCGCTGGCTGCCAGGACTAGGCGGTCGCGCACCCGGCCATCGACCTGCACGACGATGGTCACCTGCTCCTCGACGACCAGCGCGGGGTCGTACGCCGGCCAGGCCTGCTGGTGGATGCTGTACGACCGGCCGCGCCGCTCCCACAGCTCCTCGGCGATGTGCGGGGCCATCGGCGCAAGCATCAGCAGCAGCGTGTCCAGCGCCTCGACCCAGGCCGGCGTTCCGGCCACCCGCTCGCGGACCCGCGAGAGCTCGTTCGTGAGCTCCATCAGCGCCGCGAGCGCCGTGTTGAAGCGGAACTCGGCCAGGTCCTCGGTCACCTTCTTCAGCGTGCGGTGCACGGCCTGGCGCACGCGCAGCTCGACTGCCGCGCCGTCGCCGCCGGCCGTAGCGGCCCGGCCTGCCGTCTCCGTGGCCAGCGCCCAGACGCGCTGGAGGAAGCGGTGCGGCCCGGCGATGCCGGCGCTCGACCACGCGCCGCCCTGGTCCCACGGGCCGATGAACATCAGGAAAGCGCGCACCGTGTCGGCGCCGAGCTGCCCCACGTACTCGTCGGGATTGACCACGTTGCCGCGGCTCTTGGACATCTTCTCGCCGTCCTCGCCCAGGATGATGCCCTGGTTGAAGAGGCGTGCGAACGGCTCGTCGAAGCGCGCAAGGCCGACGTCACGGAGCGCCTTGCAGAAGAAGCGCGCGTACAGCAGGTGCATCACCGCGTGCTCGGCGCCGCCCATGTACTGGTCGACCGGCATCCAGCGCCGCTCGGCCGCCGGGTCCCACGGCCGCGCGTCGTCGCTTGGACTGAGGTAGCGCAAGAAGTACCACGACGAGTCGAGAAAGGTGTCCATGGTGTCGGTCTCGCGCCGTGCGGGCCGGCCGCAGCGCGGGCAGGCCGTGTTGACGAAGCCCTCGTGCCGCACCAGCGGCGATTCGCCGGTGGGCTTGAACTCGGCATCCGGCGGCAGGAGGACCGGGAGCTGGTCCTCCGGCACGGGCACGATGCCGTCGACTGGACAGTAGACCACCGGGATCGGCGTGCCCCAGTAGCGCTGGCGCGAGATGAGCCAGTCGCGCATGCGGTATTGCACCATGCGCTTGCCCAGGCCGTGCCGCTCTGCGTGGTCGGCGATGCGCTGCCAACCCTCGGCCGACGGCAGCCCATCGAACGGCCCGGAGCTGACCATCGTGCCCTCATCCAGGTACGCCTCAGCCAGCTCCTGGCCGGGCCGCCAGTCGGGCGGCGCGATGACCACCGGGATCGGCAGACCGTACTTCTTGGCGAACTCGAAGTCGCGCGTGTCGTGCGCCGGTACGCCCATCACCGCGCCCGTGCCGTAGGTGAGCAGCACGTAGTCGGCGATCCATATGGGCACGCGCTGGCCGTTGAGCGGGTTGATGGCGTCGGCGCCGATGGGCACGCCGGTCTTCTCGCGCTCGGCCGCCAGGCGCTCGATCTCCGTCTGCCGGCGCGCCGCCTCGACGTAGGCCTGCACCTCGGCGCGGCGCTCCGGCGCCGTGAGCTTCTCGACCAGCGGGTGCTCCGGCGCGAGCACCATGAACGACACGCCGTAGACCGTGTCCGGCCGCGTGGTGAACACTGGCATCGGCGAGCCGTCCGCGGCGCGGAAGGCGATCTCGACGCCGTGGCTCTTGCCGATCCAGTTGCGCTGCATGGCGATGATCTTGTCCGGCCACTGGAGGCCCGAGAAGTCCAGCAGCTCCTCCGCGTAAGCCGTGATGCGCAGGAACCACTGCTCCAGGTCGCGCTTGGTCACCGGCGTGTCGCAGCGCTCGCAGCGCCCGTCGAGCACCTGCTCGTTGGCCAGCACGGTGGCGCAGTTGGGGCACCAGTTGGCCGCGGCCTTGCCACGATAGGCGAGGCCACGCTCCAAGAACTTCAGGAAGATGCCCTGATTCCAGCGATAGTAGCCGGGATCGCAGGTCACGACCTCGCGCGTCCAGTCATACATCGTGCCGATGGAGCGGAGCTGCTGGCGCATGCGCTCGATGTTGCCCATCGTCCACATGTACGGGTGCACGCCGCGCTTGATGGCCGCGTTCTCCGCCGGCAGGCCGAAGGCGTCGAAGCCGATGGGCTCCAGCACGTTATAGCCGCGCATGCGCATATAGCGGGCGTGGGCGTCGGCGGGACCGAAGTTGTACCAGTGGCCGATGTGCAGGTCGCCCGAGGGATAGGGGAACATGACCAGCGCGTACCACTTCGGACGCGCCGGGTCGTCGTGCACCTCGTAGAGCCGCGTCTCGGCCCAGCGGGCCTGCCACTTGGCCTCGAGGGCCAGTGGATTGTAGCGCTCGATCATGCCTACCTAACCCCTGTCCTGACTGTTCCCGCCGTACGCCACCACGACTGCCACCAGTATGCCACTTGGCGCCACCGGCGGACAATGCGACGGGCCGCCGGGCACGGGACCGAGCGGCACGGCAGGGGGAGCTAGCCATCGCCTCCGCGACACCAGGTACCGACGACACGCCACTGGCGCGGCACACCGGGGCGCTAGAAAGGTTGATCCTTGGCGTGTCGCGTCGTGCCATGGCGGCGGCCCGGCCGATACTGCGTGCTATGATCTTCCTTGGCAGAGCGAGCGAGGTATGCACCGGTGGGTCTCCCGCGCAGCGTGGCGCTCGCCGGCGCCGGGCTCGGCAGCCTGACGGCCTTCAATACCTGGTGCCGCTGGAGCGCGAGTCCGGCCTACAACCACCTCGGTGGCAAGCCGACCTACTACGAGTGGCACGACAGCCGTGTGTTCTACACCGTCGAAGGTGAGGGCGCGCCGCTGGTCCTCGTCCACCGGCCGCACTGGGCAGCGGCATCCTACGAGTGGCGGCGCGTTTTTCACCCTCTCGCCGAGCAGCGCCGCGTCTACGCCCTCGACTTGCTCGGCTTCGGGCTGAGCGACCGACCGGCAGCGCCCTACGACGCCGCGCTCTACGTCCGGCTGCTGCACGACTTCCTGCACACGATCGTCCCCAGCCCGGCGACGATCGTCGCGAGCGGCCTCAGCGCGGCGTACACCATCGCCACGGCGGCCGCGGCGCCGGAGCGGGTGCAGCGCCTCGTCCTGGTCAGCCCGACGTGGGGCCGGCGCGTGTGCTGCGGCGCGGCGCTGGCGGCTCTCCTGCGCCTGCCCGTTGTCGGCACCAGCGCCCTCAACGTCTTGGCGAGCCGGCGCGCACTGCGCCACGTCCTGGAGGAGCACACCTACTACGACCCGACATTCGTCGACGACGACCTCGTTGAGGCGGCCTACGCTGTCTGCCAGCGCCCGGGCAGCACGCGCGCGGTCGCTGCGCTGCTGGCCGGCCAGCTCGATGAGGACGCCACGAGCACGTGGGCGGCGCTGCGCCGACCGGCGCTCGTCGTCAGCGGCGCGGAGGCGCCGGCCGAGACGGTCGCACCGCCGCTGGCACAGGCGCGGCCGGACGTGCGCCAGGTCGTCGTCCCGGCCTGCGGGCTCCTACCTCACGAGGAGCATCCGCAGCGTTTCGCCCGTCTGGTGCTCGAGCCGTGCTGAGCCAGCAGACCGACGTCGATCGGCGCGGCGCTGAGCGGACCAAGCTCCTGCCGCCGTACCACGTCATCCTGCACAACGACGACGTGAACGAGATGACCCATGTGGTCCGCTCGCTGCTGCGCTGCGTCCCGGGCCTCGGCCCACAGCAGGCCACCGCGATCATGCTCGAGGCCCACAACCACGGCCAAGCCGTGGTCACGACCTGCCCATTGGAGCTGGCCGAGCTGTATCGCGACCGGCTGGAGAGCTGCGGGCTGACAGCCACCGTCGAGCCGGCCTAGCGGGAAGCGGCTATGCGCATCTGCTCGCTGCTGCCCAGCGCCACCGCCAGCGCGACCGAGATCGTCTGCCTGCTGGGCTTGGAGGAGCAGCTCGTCGGCGTGACGCACGAGTGCGGCTACCCGCCCTCGGTGTGCGGCAAGCCGGTCGTCACCGGCAGCGGCGTCGACCACGCCCTACCCAGCCCACGACGCCTCGTCGTACTTCGCCCGGCCCGGCCCGCGCCTGGTCGACGGCCTGGAGCTGCTGGCCGCGATCGTCCATCCCGAGTCGATACCGGGCGAGTTCGGCTCGCCGCGGCTAGCGGCAGCGGTCGCGGCGGTCGTCTAGCGCTCGCTGGCCCCCAGGTCCGGCGCCGCACCGCGGTAGTCGATGTCCGGGCGGTCGGACACGTTTGGCACGGGCACCCCGGCGTCCACCAGTGGCGAGCCGCGCGGCAGCCGCAGGTCGCCGGCTGCGGGATCGGCCAGCACCGGCGGCGTGACGAAGTCGCCAGACAGATTCGTGTGCGCCCCCTGGCCGCTGGCCCCGCGATACGCTGGCACGTCCGTCGTGTAGCGCCGGCCGTACTCCAGTCCGCGTATGCGGTCAGTGGTGCTGAAAGCGTTGTAGTCCTCGTCCCACCGCCCGCTCCCCGTCGGCGCACTGAATGCATACCTGCTGGCGTGGATGATGTTGTTGCGCAGATAGAGCATCTCGGTCGCTGGGCCGCCGCCGGCGTACTGCGCGCCACCGCTCACGTCGCGCGCGTCGGTCCAGAGGGTGTTGTGCAGGACGTAGACCCGCGCGGGCGGCGTACTCCGGCCCGAGTACTTGAAGAACGTCGCGCCGACGCCGACGTCGCCCGTGCCGTCTCGCCCGACGCCCTCCGCGCCGGCCCGCCAGGCCTCATTGCGAAACAGGTAGAGCGGGCCGTAGGTGGCCGGGCCGGTCGAGAGGACCGTCGCGGTCTGCTCGATGCGGTTGCGCCAGGCGCGGAAGTTGATGACCGCCCATTCCGGCTCCAGCGCGTCGTCGGCCAGGCGGCGGATGAGGTTGTCGTGGACATCCATGTCCATCCCGGCGTAGCGATCGAAGCGCTGGTTCTCGCCCGTGCCGACGCCATTGAACAGCCCATCCATGGTGTTGTAGCGCACGACGACGCGCATCGCGCCGCCGCGGCCGCTGACGGCCGTGCTCTCGGCGTCGCCGCCGATGCGCCAGGACGGGTAGGTCGTGCCGTCGGCCAGACGCGGCGCCAGCTTGACGAAGGTCCAGGGGATGGCCGGGTCGCCCGGGTCGTCGCTCCAGAGGCTCGTGTCCTCGAACAGGTTGTACTGCACAATGTGGTCACTGCCATACCGCGCCGGCGGCCCCTCCGCTCCACGGAAGTGCACGCCGTGGAGCGATCCGGTGATGAGGTTGCGGTCGACGACGCCGCCGCTCGCCGCGGCGGCGAAAAAGACGCCGAAGTCGAGCTGGCGCATCTCGAAACCGGAGATGCGCACCTCCGGTCCGTTCACGACGAATGCGCTGCCCTTGCCGGCCGTGACGTAGAGCGCGTTGGGGTCGAGGTCGCCGGGCAGCCGCAGGTAGATGTCCTGGCCGCTGGTGTAGAAGCCGTAGGTGTACGTGCGGTTGGTATAGAGCATCTCGGCCCAGCCGGCCGGTGTCTGCAAAGCCGGCCCGGCGGCCCGCCAGAGGGCCACGCGCTTCGGCAGCCCCTCGCGCGTCGCGGCGTAGCCGAGCTGGCGCAGGCTGCCGAAACCGCTCTCCGGCCAGCGCCAGACGGTGAACGACCGCCCGGTCGTCGGGCCGACGAGTGCGACCCGCTGCCACACGCCGGCATTGGGCTCACCCGACCCGGCCGGGGTGGCCACGACCCCATACTCGACTACGCTGCGGCGGCCGGCGTTGGCCGGCGTCCGCTGGTCGTCGACGGCCGGATGCTGCGCGACGAGCGTGAGCGGCTGGCGACGCTCGACGTCGCCGGCCTGGTAGTAGCCCGGGCCGACCTGGACGACCGCGCCCGGCGGGGCGTCGGCGACGCCCTTCCTCAGCGTGCGCCACGCGGTTGCCGGGGTCAGGCCATCACTGGCGTCGTCGCCCTCGGCGCGAACGTAGTGCGTCGGCTGCACAACCTCCGCCGGCGGAATGCTCTCCGCGCGCGTCGCGACCGTGCCGACCAGCGTCGCCGGCCCGACGACACCGTCGGGATCGCGCAGCGTCACGCGTACGTCATAGCTCGTGCCCGCGTCGAGCATCAGCGCCGAGCCGTAGAAGGCGGAGCCGGGCGCGCTGCTGCTGGCGACGCGCCAGAGCGGCAAGCCGAGGCGCCAGGTCGCCTCGTCCGCGCGCTGGAACTCCAGCGCCGCCGACGCGTCTCCGTTGGCATCGCCGGCGAAGAGCAGCTCGACGCCGATACTGTTGAAGGTTGCGGAGAGCGTAAGCGCGCCCGCACGGATGGTGTTCGGATCGTCCACCGGCCCGCGATCGCCCGTCGCCGGGGCAGGGCCGGGCGGGCGCTCCGGCTTCACCACCAACGGCAGGAGCACGTGCCGTGTCGGCTGAGTGCTCCGGAACGCCAGCGGCGCGCTACAGTCTGCGGCAAGCGGCTGCGCGGCCGGGGCGTCGTACTCCGTCAGTAGGCCGGCGCCGGGTGCTCCGCCCGCGGCGGCTCCTGCGCTCAGCCCAAGGTCGGCGGCGCCGACCGTCGCCGTCCGGCCGGCCACGGCGAGACCAGCGGCGACGGCGTAGCCCGCCAGCGCGCCGACCACGAGCAGTGCCAGCGCACCCAGCGCCACGCGCGCCGGCGTTGACACGGCGCGCCGGAGACGAGGGGGCGCTGGCCGCCGCGCATCCTGAAACATGTGCAGTCTCCTGCTATCCTCAAGCTGGTATCCTCAAGCTGGTATCCTCGAGTTGGTATCCTCGAGTTTGGTATTCTCAAAAGTGAAGCGTACCCAGCGGCGCGCGCGAGGCCGATTGCGACCCGGTTGCGCTTCGGTTGAGGCGAGATAGCGAAACGAACGATTCGGCATACGGCGTGCGACCCGTGGCGCGCGGCGCCGGGCACACGGCGTGCGCGGGTCAGCACGCCGGCCGGCGGGCGCTGGTGCGACGCGCGCCCACGCCGGGGCGGCTGTCGCGTCGTGGCGACGTGCGCCGTGCCGGCGGAGGAGCATGACGAGCGATGAGGCGCAATCTTGGCGAGCTCGCGCTCGAAGCGTCGGCGGCCTTCGGCGACAGGACCGCCTTTCAGATCCGCCGGGGCTTCCGCCTTGAGCGCATCACTTTCCGTCAAGTGGGCGAGCGCGCGCGACGGCTGGCCGCCTGGCTCCTTGCCAAAGGGCTAGCGCCGGGCGACCGCGTCGCCGTCTGGTCGCCCAACATGCCCGAGTATGCCGTGCTCTACCTCGGCGCCTGGCTGGCCGGGCTGGTCGTCGTGCCCATCGACGTGCGCACGCCGCAGGAGATCGTGCACCGCTTCGTCGCCAGCGCGAGCCCGCGCCTAGGCTTCAAGTCGCGCTATGCGAAGGGCGAGCTCGGCACACCCACGGTGGAAACGATCGCCCTTGAGGACCTCTTCGACCTCATCGCTGACACGCCGCCGCTGGCCGAGCCGCCGGCGGTCGGGCCGGACGACCTGTGCGAGATCGCCTACACGTCGGGCACCACCGGTGTGCCCAAGGGCGTGATGCTGACGCACGGCAACATGCTCGCCGAGATCGCCGCTCTGCATGTGGCGTTCCCGCTGCGGCCGACCTACCGCGCCCTTTCGGTGCTGCCGCTGAGCCACGCCTTCGAGCTGGTCGTCAATCTGCTGCTGACTTTCACCTCCGGCGTGTGCGTGACGTATGTAGCGCGGGTCAATGCTGTCACCATGAGCCGCGCGCTGCGCGAGAGCCGTATCACCTGCCTGGCGCTGGTGCCCGAGCTGCTGCGCCTGCTCCTGAGCGGCATGGAGCGCCGCGCGCAGCGCGAGGGCAAGTGGCGGCAGTGGCAGCTCGCTCACCGCCTGGCCGGGCCGCTGCCGATCGTCCTGCGGCGGGTGCTCTTTCGCCAGGTGCACCGCGCCCTCGGCGGCCATCTGCGCTTCTTCGGCGTCGGCGGCGCGCCGCTCGACGTCAAGCTGGCCCAGGCCTGGGAGCGCCTGGGCATCCGCGTGTTCGAGGGCTACGGCCTCACCGAGACGGCGGCCGCGGCGGCGATCAATAACTGGTGGGCCAAGCGCCTGGGCACGGTCGGCAAGCCCATCCCCAGCGTCGAGGTCAAGATCGCCCCCGATGGCGAGATCCTGATCCGCGGGCCGAACGTCACGCCGGGCTACTACGGCAACCCGGACCTGACGGCACGCTCGTTCGCCGATGGCTGGCTGCGCACCGGCGACGTCGGCCACGTCGACGCCGACGGCTTCCTGCACATCTCCGGACGCCAGGCCTTCAAGATCGTCCTGGCCGACGGGCGCAACGTCTATCCGGAGGACATCGAGCAGGTGCTGAACGCCCACCCGCTGGTGCGCGAGAGCTGCGTCGTCGGCGTGGAGCGCCACGGTGGCGAGACGGTGCACGCCGTCCTGCTGACCGAGCACCCGGAGCGCGCTGACGAGATCATCCGCGAGATCAACCGCCGGCTGGCCGCGCAGCAGCAGATCATGGGCTGCACGGTCTGGTCCGAGCCCGACTTCCCGCGCACGCCCACACTGAAGGTCAATCGCAAGCTGGTGCGCCAGGCGGTCGAGCGCCAGCAGGCGACCGCGGCCGGCCTGGCGGCGGCCCCACCAGCGGCACCGTCCGACCCCTTCGCCGCGCTGGTCGCGCGCGTCGCTGACCGCCCGGCGAGCGCCGTGCGCGATGAGGCCGAGCTGAGCGCCGACCTCGGCCTCGACTCCCTCGGCCGCGTCGAGCTGCTGTCGGTGATCGAGGAGGAGCTAGGGCGCGTCGTCGACGAGGCGAAGGTTACCCCGCAGACGACCGTCGATGAGCTCCGGCGGCTGGTTGAGGAGGCCGGCGTCGAGCCCGGCGCGGCGGCCCCGACACGCTGGCAGCGCGCCTGGTGGGCGCGGCTGCTGCGGCGGCTGCTGCTATGGATCGCCTTCCGGCTCCAAGACCGCTGGATGCGTATCGAGGTCGTGCATCCCGAGCGTGCCGCCAATCTGCCGCTACCCTCGATCCTCATCTTCAACTACCAAGGCCCGTACGCGCCGCTGCTCATGCTGCGCGCCCTGCCGCCGCGCATCCGCTCGCGGGTGGCCATCGCCGCGGACGCGCGGCTCTGGGAGGGCAAGGACCGCTGGCAGGGCGTGCTCGTCGCCCTGGCCGGCCAGGCCTTCCCCTTCGTCAAGAGCGGCGGCGCCGTGCGCCCGACGCTGGAGGAGCTGGGGCGCTGGCTCGACGACGGCTACGCGGTGGTCATGAGCCCCGAGGGCAACCCGGAGCGCGACGGCGAGCTGCTGCCCTTCCTCGGCGGGACGGGGCTGATGGCCGTGGAGATGCGCGTGCCCGTCGTGCCGTTCCGCCTCGAGGGCTACCACCGTCTCTTCCCGCCCGACCCGCCGTTTCCCTACCTCCCAGACAAGCAGGGCCACGTGCGGCTCATTGTCGGCGAGCCGGTGGCCTTCCCGGCGTCGATCTCGTACCACCAGGCGACCGAGCGCGCGCGACAAGCTCTGATCCACACGACGTAGCGCTTGCCGGCGCCGGGGTGGCGGCCCGTCGGCAGAGCGGCGCCCGCCTCAGCCTGCGCGCACCACGGGATAGCGCGTGCTACACTGGACATGGTGACACTCACGCCGTGGTGGTCAGGCCCCGCGCCGGGCCGGGCACGGCCACGCCGCCGAGGCTGATCGCTGCGGTCCTTGATGATCTCGCGCGCCACCTTGCTGCGCACCATGGCGGCCCCCTGGCCCCTGGCGCTCTTAGCTGCCGCCGCGGTGCTCGGCTCCCGCCTCCGCGGCCGGCTCGTCCTGGAGCGCGTCGCGCTGCCCGTGCCGGACCTACCGCCAGCGCTCGACGGCCTGCGCCTGCTGCACCTCAGCGACCTGCACCTGCGCGCGACCGACGCCGACGTGGCCGACGAGGTGCGCGCCTTTTCGGCCCTGCGGCCCGACCTCACGGTGGTCACCGGCGACCTCATCGAGGACGACGCCGGCATCCCTCTTGCCGCCAGCCTCGTCCGCGACCTCGCCGGCCGCGACAGCACGTTCGTGGTCCTCGGCAACCACGACTATATCCGCTACGGCTTCGGCGGCCAGAAGATGACCAGCTTCCGCAACGACGTGCCACGCCTCTGCGCCGCGCTGGCGCAGGCCGGCGCCACGGTGCTGCGCAACGCCTGGGCCACCGCGCAGCCGCGCGGTACGGCCCTGCACGTCGTCGGTGTGGACGATCCGCACCTCGGGTACGACGCGCTCGACGTGGCCACGGCCGGCCTGCCGGCCGACGGCCCGCGGCTGCTGCTGAGCCACTCGCCCGACATCCTACCCCAGGCCGTGGCGCACGGCTTGCGCGTCGTCATCGCCGGCCACACGCACGGCGGCCAGGTCGTCCTGCCGCTTCTCGGCGCGGTGAAGACAGCGACGCGGCTGCGCCTGCCGCGGCCGGCCGGGCTGCTACGCTGGCGCAGTGCCACGATCTACGTCAGCCGCGGCGTCCACGGCGCGCTGCCGATCCGGTTCAACTGCCCGCCTGAAGTTGGGCTGCTGACTCTGAGGCCGGCGGACGCGCCGCGCGACGCGCTGAGCCGCTGCGCGGGCACACGGTCGCCTAATCTCATCTGAAAATGGCCCTCACGGATGGCCCCACCCCGCCCCAGGGAATGGTTCCAAAGGGGGCTTCGCCCCCTTTGGAATCCCCCTTCGCAGCGGCGTGCCTTCCCCCCTCTCCCGCGCGCGGGAAAGGGGGACCGAGGGGGTGAGGAGCCCCGCAACTCCCTCTTGATCCCGGCTGTTTGCGGCCCGCCGCCGGGACCTCTCAATGGACATTAGGCATGGCGCGTATACTCATAAGTGGGCGCGGCCTACAGCCGCCGCACGGAGCGCACGACGTGATTCCCTGGCTCGTTTCCCTCGTCGGCAGCGGGACGCTCGCCGTCACCTGGTACGGCACCGAGCGCATCTCCCGCCC
>JACQUS010000259.1 GCA_016210125.1 Chloroflexota bacterium
CTGCCTGGAGCGCGCGTCTGCGACCCGAGGCCTGCGCAGGCGCTGAGCGCCAGCGCACCCGCGAGCAGACCGGCACCGAGGAGCCATCTCGTCGCGTGCATCGCCAACCTCCCGTGTGGGCTGCCGCCGTACCGCCGCCTTGGGTAGCGGGGTCGTCGGGCAAGCCCCCTTCCTCTTGAACCATGGCACGGGAAGGGGCGTGCGCACCACGCGCACCCTGGCGGTTCGCGCGTCCAAGAATGCGCAGGCTCGATGCTGGATGGCCTACTCGTTGCGGTGGGAGTCCCGTGGCGGTCGTGCTACCCGATCGGGTGGGCCGTCACGACTCGGTGGTCGGGCCGATGAGCCCCTCGCGCACGGCGCGGGCCGCGGCCTCGGCCCGATTGCGCACGTGGAGCTTGCCGAGGATGTTCTTGACGTGGTAGTTCACCGTGTGCTCGCTGATGGTGAGCTGGCGGGCCACCTGCTTGTTCGTGGCCCCGCGGGCGATGAGCTCGAGCACGTCTTTCTCGCGCTCAGTCAGCTCGTCCTCGGCCGGCGGTGCGTGCTCGCTCCTCACCTGCCGGCCGAACTCGCGCAAGACCTTGCCGGCCAGCGCGCGCGAGATGGGCGGCTCGCCACGCGCCAGGCCGGCGAGCATCTCGCCGAACTCGCTGCCGCTCATGTTCTTGAGCAGGTAGCCTTCGGCGCCGGCCTTGATGGCCTCGAACAGGTCGCGCTCTTCGTCCGAGACGGTGAGCATCACGATCTTGGTTTCCGGTAAGGTGGCCTTGATACGCCGCGTGGCCTCCAGACCGCCGACGCCGGGCATACGGATATCCATGAGCACGAGGTCCGGTCGCAGGGCCGCGGCCTGGGCCACGGCTTCGGCCCCATCGCTCGCCTGGCCGACGACCTCGACGTCCCAGGCCCGCAGCAGGCTGGCGATGCCGTCGCGAAACAGCGCGTGATCATCGGCCAGCAAGACGCGCATCCGCGCCATCGGCAGCCTCCTGTTGTGCCTGCAGCATAGTGACCCGTATCCGCGTACCTTCGCCCAGGCGTGACTCGACGGCGAAGAGCCCGCCGATGGCCTCGGCGCGCTCGCGCATGGTCTGCAGGCCGAAGCGCGGCCAGCCTTCGCGTCCGACGCGCTCCGGATCAAATCCGTGCCCGTCGTCCTCGACGACGATTTGGAGCACGCCGTCGCCGACGCCGAAGCGCACGGCGGCGTGGCTGGCCCGGGCGTGCTTGCGCACGTTCGTCAGCGCCTCCTGGATGATGCGCAGGAGCTGCAGCTCGGCGGCGAGCGGCAGCCGCAGCGCGGCGTCGCCGTCCGGGGCCTCGAGCCCCGTCGGGATGCCACTCTGCTGCTCGAAGCCCTCCAGGTACTCGCGCAGGGCCGCCAGCAGCCCGTGCCCGGGGCCGAGCGACGTCCGCAGGCTCAGCACGCCCTCGCGGACGTCGGCGTAGACCTCCTTCGCCGCGGCCTCGAGCTGGGCTACTTGCTCGCGCGCCTCGTCCAGCCGGCCTGTTTCGAGCAGCCGGGCCACGGCCATGGTCTTCGTGTTCACGTACCCGAGCACCTGGCCCAGGCCATCGTGCATCTCCCGCGCGATGCGCTCGCGCTCCTCCAGCACGGCGAGATACTGCACCTTGGCATACAGCCGCGCGTTCTCCAACGCCACCGCGGCCTGATCGGCCAGGCTGGCGAGCAGTGCGACCTGGTCGCCAGGGAACGGCGTGGGGCGGCGATGGGCCACCATGAGCACGCCGAAGGCCCGCCCGCCGCTCTGGAGCGGCACCGCCAGCACGGCCCGCAGGCGCTCGAGGTCGACGATCGGCGCCGTCGCCGGCCCGTCGGCTCTGGGCTGCGCCCAGTCACTCACGACCAGCGGCCGGGCCGTCTGGACGACGTAGCCGGCAACCCCCTCGCCCGGCCGCAGCCGTATCTGGCGGAATCGGTCGGTCCCGCCCACCAGCAGGCGCCACGTCAGGTCGGCACCGCTCTCCTCGACCATGCTGAGGCCCGCCACGTCGGCTCCCACCAGGTCGCGCGCCTTTTGCACCACCAGGGCGATGACCCGCTCGGGATCGAGCAGGGCCGAGCGGTTCCACGCGGCCACCTCGGCGAGCGATGCGCGCAGCCGCTGACGCATCGTGTCGAAGGCGTGGGCAAGGATGCCCAGCTCATCGGCGCGGTCCAGCCGCAGCGGCTCGTCGAACTGCCCGGCGGCAAAGCGCCCGGCCGCGGCGGTCAATTGGTTGAGCGGACGCACGACCCGCCGCACGTCGAGCCAGGCCACCGTCGTCACCAGCAGGAGCGCCGCGAGCCCGAACAGGGCGAGGCGCTCCTGGAGCCGGTATGGCAGCGCCAAGACTGCATCCACCGGCTGCTCGACGGCGACTCCCCAGCCCGGCAAGAGCGCGAGCGGAGCGTAGGCGACGACGTGGCTGGGAAAGGGCGCCCCTGGCGGCGGCTCGTGCACTCGATAGCCCGGGGCCGCGGCGCTCGCCAGCTCGGGCACGAGCACGCGGTGCTCGGCCACGATGTGCGGGTCGAGCCCGCGCGTGCCAGCCAGGACCTGGCCGCTGGCGTTGACCAGTTGGGCGTATACGCCGTCGCCCACTGCGCCCGAAGGGAGCAGGTTCAGACCCGAGTGGCCGGGAGCCATATCGGCCATGAGCACCCCGACGACCCGGCCGTGAGCATCACGGAGGGGTACGGCTAGGCAGGCGAACACTTGCCGCTCGTCTCCCGGAAGCTGGAACTCGGCGATCCGCGGCTTGCCGCCGTCAAGGACCTCCTGGACCGGCAGGTGCTCGAGCGGCTTGCCAAGCGCGATGTCCGAGCGACTCGGCTCGCTCCAGATGACCGCGCCGGCAGCATCGGCGACGGAGAGGACCGCGAAGCTCCCGACCTGGTGGTGCAGATCTGCCAGGTGCTCGCGCTGCGCCTGGCTCAGCGGGCGACCCGTGTCGAGGGTCAGGTCCACGGCGGCGTGCTCGAGGGTCAAGAGCGCGTAGCGCAGCACGTCGTCGACGCGGCTGGCCAGCGCCTGCGCCAGCGTCACCCGCTCGCGATACGCCGCCTTGGCGCTCTCCTGAATGGTCCAGAGCGCGACGGCGCTGAAGAGCAGCAGGAGCAGGGCCAGGCCCAGCGCGACGCTGGCGACGATGCGGGCGGCGAGCGACCGCGGCTCGAGGATGGTGCGAAGCTGACGCGACATGGCATTGCACCGCCGCTGCGCACACTATACCAAGCTCGCGACGTGAGGAGCGCGAACCCGGCCCTCAGCCAACTCTCAGCTACGACGTACTGGGTGTTTGAGAACGGCTACCTCGGGGGCTTCATTCTTGGTGCATCACAAGGGAGTTGCCCATGTCGCTGCGCGACGCCAGCGATGAATGAAAAGCGGCTGCGCCGGGTAGAGTCCCAAGACGTGGTGTAAAATTCGCGCTTGACGAAGAAGCCACCGTGTGCTTTCCAAGGCTTGTGCAAATCAAATCTTGGGAGGAGCACGCGGTGGCTGAACAGAGCATGAC
>JACQUS010000260.1 GCA_016210125.1 Chloroflexota bacterium
GCCGATGATCTAGGTGAGACCACCTCGCCGCTGCAACGAGCGGGCGTTACGGGGGTGCGGCCCGTGCTTGCCGACCGCGTGAGCCAGCTCCTGCGCGGGGTGCAGACGCGGCCCGGACCCCGCCTGGCTGGTGCAGCCACTCCCGCGCCGCAGCCCGGCGCGCCGACCGAGGCGCCCGACTTCGGCCAGCAGCTCCTCCAGATCGCCAAAGCGCAGCAGGAAGCGCTCCAGCAAGGCGACATGACCCAGTTCCGCGCGCTCGCCGCGCAGCGCGCGCAGATGACGGCCAAGGTCCACCAGGTGCTCAGCTCGCGCTCGCCCAGCGTCGACCCGCAGCTCCAGGCCGAGCTCCAACGCCTGGACCAGGCCACCCGCCAGATGCTCGTCCGGCGCTATGCCACAGCGCAGAGCCCACCGCCGCGCCAGCCCGGCACCCCGGCCTGACCGCCGCCGGCTCGCCAGAGTCGAGTCTTCGACCTCAGAGAACGCGGCCGCCCACGGGCACCTCGCCCTCGACCGCCAGCAGCACGACGCGCATGTCCAGCGCCCCGAAGGCTTGCCGTGCATCCACATCCCATCCCGGGGCCGCCGCTCGATCGAGCGCTCCCGCCGCGGGCGCGCCCAGCGGGTGGCCTCCGTGTGCCCGCTCCTTCAGCATAGACGCTTGTCGCGCCCAGCGGCGGCTGGTAGACTGAGGTCAACGCAGTCATGAGCGGCGCGGGGCGGCATTCAGCCTCCAGCCGGAGCGGAGTCGCGCGCATGGGTAGGCCGCGGGCCGGATGGCTCGTGCTTATGTACTGCCAGCTCAGCACGGCGCTCGCGCTGTGGCTGGCGGTTGCCGTGCCCGTCGCCTGCCACCACGCCGCGCCGCAGCCGCTGTTCCTGGCCACGCCCCACGACCACGGCGTGCATGCGCATGGCGCCTTCGGGCCGCTTCAGCCGCGCGATGGCCACCGCTTGGCTCAGCGTGGTGGGCTGGCGGCCGAGCCGCTGCCCGGAGTAGGCGAGCGCTGTGCCTCTTGCCATCTGCACGCCACGTCTCCCGCGGCCGACGCCCTCACCGCGCCAGCCGCGGCCCTGGCGCCGCCGCCGGATGTCGCCCCGCCGCTGACGGTACTGCGCCTACATGCTCCGCCCGCCGGCGGCGGGCCTAGCCCCGTACTCGCACGCGACGACCCGCCACCTCGTGCAGCTCTCCCGTCCACCAGCGCGTAGACGGCCTGCCACGCCGGCCGCGTCTGGTGGGTCTGTGCGGCATTCTGCATACAGACATCTGGGAGGGCGGCATGGACCGCACGTGTTTTTCCCTTCGCGCTTGGCTACACGCTTTGGCGATGGCGCTCGTCGTCGCCGCCACCCTCGCGCCGACGGTCGGCGCGCACGCGCGGCTGGCCCGCGCGGAGCCGGCCGCCGACGCGGTCGTCGCCGCGGCGCCGGCGACGGTCAAGCTCTGGTTCACCGAGGAGCTCAAAACCGAGGGCACGACGGCCGAGGTCGTCGACGCCCAGGGCCAGCGCGTCGACCGCGGCGACGCCAAGGTCGAACTGAACGACCCTGACCGCAAGCTCGTGGTCGTCTCGCTCTTGCCGGATCTGGTCCACGGCACGTACACCGTCCGCTGGACGAGCGTCTCGGCCGAGGATGGGGACACCGAGCGCGGCGAGTTCCAGTTCCACATCGGCCAGCGCAGCGCGCCACCGCCCGCGCCGGCGCCGGCCCCGGCGGTGCACCTGCACATCGAGGCGCCGCGCGACCACGCCGAGGTGCACGGCGACAGCGTGGAGATCGTCGCGCACCTCGAGGGCGGCACGCTCGCCGAGATCGGCCACCTCCACGTCTTCGTCGATGGCCGCTACGTGATGCAGGCCGATGACGAGCGCTTCACCCTGCGTGGCCTGAGCGGCGGCGAGCACACGATCAAGGTCGAGCTCGCCGGGCGCGACCACTTCGCACTCAAGCCCGCGGTGGAGGCCAGCGTGCGCGTCCGCGTGGCCGGCAGCGTCGCGGCCGGGGCGCCGCCGGCGGCCGAGCACGGCCACGGCACGCCGGCGGCCACGGAGGAGCACGGCCACGAGGCCAGCGCCCCGCCACGGCGGCTCCCACGAGCCGGTGGAGCGCCGCTCGACGCGGCGCTGCTGGCCGGGCTGGGTCTGGCCGGGGCCGGGCTCGCCCTGCGTCGCGTGGTGCGGCGCTAGGGCGCACGCCGAGGCGGGCAGGGCGCGCCGGCCTCGGTGACCACGCTTACAGCGCCGGATCGCGCGCCGGTGTTCGCTCATATTTGACTTGAACGGAGGATCGCTCGCGTGGAGATCAGACGACCGCAGTTCGTGCTCTTCGGCGCCGCGCTGGCGGCGCTGCTCTCGCTCCTGCCGCTCTTCCCCGGCCAGGTCCTGGCCCACGAGCGGCGCCCGATCGCCGGCAAGTACCAACTCGTTGTCGGCTTCCTCAATGAGCCGGCCTTCGCCGGCCAGATGAACGGCATCGACCTGCGCGTCACCGTCCCCGCCGAAGGCGACAAGCCGATCGAGGGACTGGAGAAGACGCTCAAGGCGACGGTCATCGTCGGCGGCGGTGCGCGCACCATGGAGGTGCGCCTGGAGCCGCGCTTCCGCCAACCGGGCGCGTACGCCGGCTACTTCATGCCGACGCGCGAGGGCAGCTACATCTTCCAGTTCACCGGGACCATCGACGGCACAGCGATCAACGAGACGTTCGAGTCTGGGCCGGGCCGCTTCAACGACGTGCAAGCGCTCCAGCCGCTGCAGTTCCCCGAGCGCCTGCCCGACCCGGCGGCCATAGCGAGCGAGCTGCGCACGGCCCGCGAGGAGGCCGCGGGGGCGCGCACGCTGGCCCTCGGCGGCGTCGCGGCCGGCGTGCTCGGCCTGCTGGCCGGCCTCGTCGCCCTGGTGACACGCCCGCGCCCGACCGGTGCGGTGGCGCGGCGCCCGGGCGCCGAGGAGTCCCACGGGTGAGCGCGCGGCGCTGTGGCGGCGGGGTTGCGCGCGCCTTGCTCGCTGGACTGGCCGCCGCGCTCGTGGCTGCTCTGCTTGGCGCGAGCGTCGCGCGCGCGCACGCCAACCTCGAGCGCGCCGACCCGCCGGCCGGCGCCGTGCTGCAGGAGGCGCCGCGCGAGCTGCGCCTCTGGTTCTCCGAGGCCATCGAGCCGCGCTTCAGCGGCGTGCAGGTGCTCGACCGCGAGCGCCGGCCGGTGCCGCTCGGCGCGCTGCGCGTCGCCAACGCCGAGGGCACCGAGGTCGTGGTCGCGCTGCCGGAGCTGCCGGCCGGCACCTACGCGGTGGCCTGGCGCGCGCTGTCGCGCGTCGACGGCCACATCACCCAGGGTCTGTACCCGCTGACCATCGGCCTCGACCAGGCACCGGCCGGGGCCGACCTGGCGGCGCCGTCCGGCGAGGCGCCCGCGCCGCTGGACGTGCTGGCGCGCTGGCTGAACTACGTCGCCGCGGCGCTCCTGCTCGGCGCGCTGGCTTTCGGCCGCCTGGCCCTCGGGCCGGCGCTCGCCAGCCGTGCCGACGCCGAGCTGGCCGCCGTCGTCGCGCTGCGGCTGCGCCGGCTGGCGCTCGCCGGCACCGGCGGCCTCGCTCTCGGCGCGTTCCTGCTGCTCTGGATGCAGGCGCGGCAGGCCGGCGGCGTCGGCAGCCTCGAGGCGCTCCACCCGGCGCTGTGGCTCGACGTGCTGGGCACGCGCTTCGGGCCGATCTGGCTGCTGCGCGTGGCCAGCATCGCCGCGCTGGCGGCCCTCGCCGTCCGGCTCTACCCGCGGCAAGGCTGGTCGCGCGGGGCGCCGCGCCGGCCGCTGTGGCTGCTGGTGCTGCCGGCCGGCGCCCTCCTGCTGCTGACGACGACCCTTAGCAGCCACGCCGTCGCCGCGGCGCAGGGCGGGCCGGCCGCCTGGCTCGCCGACTGGCTGCATCTCCTGGGGGCGAGCGTCTGGGTCGGTGGGCTGGCGGCCCTCGCCGCCACGCTCCCGCTGGCGCGCCGCGCCGGGCTGGCGACGGCGCTACTCCGGCGCTTCTCCACCCTGGCGCTGCTCAGCGTCGCCGCGCTCGCGCTGACCGGCCTCTACCAGGCCTGGCTGCACGTGCGCACGCCCAGCGCGCTGCTGGAGACCCCCTACGGGCAGGCCCTTCTGGTCAAGCTCGCGCTGCTCGTCGCGGCGCTGGCGCTCGGGGCGCATAACCTGCTGGCTGCGCGGCGGCCGGCGGCGCAGGTGCCGGTCGGCCGCGTGCGGCGCGCTGTCTGGGGCGAGCTGGCGCTGCTCGGCGCCGTGCTCGGCGCCGTCGGCGCGCTGACCAGCCTTCCGCCGGCCTGGGATGTCTATCGCCTGGCCAACCGTGGCCTCGTCGAGCGCGTCGCCGTCGCCGACCTGCGGCTGACGCTGCGCGTCGACCCGGGTGCCGCCGGCGTCAATACCTTCGACCTCGAGGTGCGCGAGCAGGACGGCCAGCCGGCGCGGCAGGTCCAACGCGTGACGTTGCGCTTGCGCCCGCTGCTCGTCGAGCTTGGCGAGAGCGAGCTGCGCCTGGCGCCGGCCGGCGAGGCGCGCTACCGCGGCCAGGGCGGCTACCTCTCGCTCCCCGGCTACTGGCAGGTCGAGCTGATCGTCCGCCGCGCCGGCCTGGAGGACGCGCGCACCGCCGTGCGGCTGGCCGTGCCGAGCGAGCCGGGCGGCGCGCTGCCGGGCGCCCGGGCTGCCGGAGCGCCTGGCTTCAGTCGCGAGGTGCTCATCGGGCTGCTGGTCCTGGCACTCGGCGCGGTGTTGGTCGTCGGCTCGGCGCGCGTCGGCCGGCGGCGCGTCTGGGCCGGCGTCGTGGCGATGGCGCTGGGCTTCGTCCTCAGCGCCGTGGGCACCTACGCGGCGACGACCGCCTGGCTCGGAGCGGGCACGGCGCTCGCCAATCCGTTCCCGCCCGACGAGGCGTCGGTGCGGCGCGGGGCCGAGGTCTACGCGCAGCACTGCGCTGCCTGCCACGGGCCGAGCGGCCGCGGCGATGGGCCGCTCGCCCTCACCATGAACCCGCGCCCGGTCGACCTGCGGCTGCACGTCACGGCGCACAGCGAGGCCGAGCTGTTCCAATTCGTCAGCCGCGGCCTCGCCGGGACGCACATGCCGGCCTTCGCCGACCGCCTGAGCGCCGACGATCGCTGGCACGTGGTGAACTACCTGCGCACGGCGTTCGATCCGCAGGCCGGCCAGCAGCCGGGCCAATCGGGCGCCACGCCACCAGGGGCTCGACCGCTAGACACCCCGGCACGCTCGCCGGGTCGGCCGCAGCCGTCCGCGCCCAGCGCCGCGGCGCCAGCGTCGCCAGCCGGACCGCCGACCTCCGCTGTAGCGCCACTGCAGGAAAAGGTCCAGCCCCTGCCGAGCACACCGAGCCCGTCGCCGGCCGCGCGTCGGCCCACCGCGGCGCAGCCGACCGCCGCGCCAACGGCCAACCAGCCGCAGCCAGCACGCGCCGGCTGCCACCACCTGCACTGGCTCGGCCACGCCGCCTTCCTCCTCACCACGGCCAACGGCACGCGCCTGCTGTTCGATCCGTTCGGGCTGGACCTCGGCTATGCCGTCCCGCTGCTCCCGACGGTCGACGCCGTGCTCGTCAGCAACCCCCGATCCGACAGCAGCAACGTGGCCGTGGCCCCGGGATCCCACGTGGTCAACGGCCAAGGTCTCTCGGCCGTCCACGGCGTCGTCGGCGAAAGCCACGTGTATTCGGGCTTCCCAGGCGACCTGTACTTCGGCGGCCCAACCTATCGCGACGCCGTACACGGCGCGCGCTTCGGCCGCAATGCCCTCTTTCTCGCCGCCGCCGACGATCTGAACGGCACGCGCTTCTTGCACCTCGGTGGCCTCGGCCACGTGCTCGGCGATGAGCACGTCGAGCGCATTCGCAGCGCGCCGCGCGTCGACGTGCTCATGGTGCCAGTCGGCGGCGTGGCCGCGCTCGACGCCACCGCGGCGGCCGAGGTCGTCCGCCAGATCAACCCGCGCCTCGCCGTGCCGATGGCCTACAAGACCAGCCGAACGCGCCTCGATTGGCCCGGCGCTGGCGTGGAGCCCTTCCTCACCGGCCGCGCCGGCATGCCGGTGCGGCGCGAGCTGTCCGATACGATCGTCGTCTGCCCCGGTGAGCTGCCTGAGCGCACGGTCGTCGTCGTGCCCGCCCCGCCCGGGGGTGATGGGTGATGAGAGGATACCGGGGGTGGGCACGTCGCGCCCCGGGCGCAGGCACAGCCGGCCGCACGCCGGCTAGCTGTTCGGCGCGCCGGCGGCCACCCAGGCACGGATCAGCTCCACCTGCCGCCGGTCGAGCGGCGGGCCGCCGAGCGGCATGTAGCCGACGTCGACGGCGTCGACGAGGATGCTCTGGTCGGGCCGGCCGGGCAAGATTACCTTGCGGATGTTCGTCCCCTTCAGCACGTTCTCGTAGCTCGTCAGGCGTAGCTCGCGCGGCGCGTTCGGGCCGGAATGGCAGACGACACAGCGCTGCTGGAAGATGGGCAGGACGTCGCGCGCAAAGCTGGGCGCGGCCGGTCCGGCAGGGCGCTGCGCAGGCGGCGGCGTTGGCTTCGGCGCTGGAGCGGACGGGCGCGGCGTCGGGCTCGCCGGCAGCGCCGTCGGCGTCGGCGGCGCGCTCGTCTGCGTCGGGCGCAGCGCCATCGGCGTCGGCGGCAGCGCGGCCGGGGTCGGCGGCAGCGGAGTTGCCGCGGCCGGCAGAGGCGCGGGGCTCGGCGCCGGGCTGGCCGCAGCACGGACCTCAGCCGGCGCGGCCGGGCGCTGCGGCGTCGCTGTCGCCGCTGGCCCAGCGCAGCCCGCGAGCGCCAGAGCCAGCAGGGTCGGCGCCCACATCCAGCCGGGAAGCGCACGCCAGTGAACATCGCTCAACCGACTCGCTCCTCGCGTGGTGTCCGCCGGCAACCCGAGCGGTCAGGTGGCGGCGTCCCCCTTCCCGCGCCGAGAAGGGGGACGCGCGGAGCTGGGGCGCCGCGCCCGTGCGGCGACGCGGCCTAGGTGGATGAGCGCCGGCGGACGAGCAGGCCGGCGCCCAGGACGAACACGCCGGCTGCCGCCAGCGCATCCAGCGGCACGCCCGGCGCTCCGGTGCGCGGCAGGGCTGCCGCCGCGGCGCCGGCGGTCGAGAAGCGCACGTTCATCGCCGGCAGCTCGAGGATCGGGTCGTGGCCGTTGGTGACCGGCTCGACGCGCAGGTTGTGCTGGCCGGGCGGCACGTTCTTGAACACGAGCGTGTCCGTCGTCCAGGCGACGAACGGGCGGCTGTCGAGCGTGATGTGGAAGTGCCCCTCGTTCTTCGCCTTGGGATCGCTGCCCTGGTCGGTGATGCGGAAGCTGTCCGCCACGAGCTTCAGCGTCACGGTGTCGCCAGCGACCGTGGCGCCGGCGGCCGGGCTCTGGACGGTGATCTTGGGCGTGCCGCTCGGCGCCGCAGCAGCGGCCGGCGGCTGGGCCGTCGTCTTGAACTTGACCGTTAGCGGCTGCGTGCCGGGCACCGGCTTCATGTGCATGCTGAGCACCGGCTCGACTTTGATCTCGTGATCGCCGGCCGGCAGCCCCTTGAACGTCACGCGGTTGCCGTACACGGCGACGAACGGCCGCTTGTTGACGGTGATATGAAAGTGCCCTTCGTGGGCGTTCTCGGCCTGCGTCGCCTGGTCGGTGATAGCCAGATTCTGCACGGCCAGCTCCAGGGTGACGTCGGGGCCGGCGACCGTCGCGCCGTCTTTTGGCGACACGATGGTCACCCGGCCGTGGTCGGCCAGCGCCGGGGATGCCGTGGCCAGCGCCAGGCTCCAGCCGAGCGCCAACGCGGCCGCGGCGAGCGCCAGGATTCGTGGCATTGCGCGCATCATTGCTCCTCCCCTATGCATCGGTTACGGTGGGCCCTGCGTGATCTGCCCTGCGTGATCTGCCATGTCTGCTGCGCCGCGCTCGTCCTGCTGCCACCTCCCTCGCGCTGCTGCCGCCTCATCCAGGCGTAGGCTAGCGGGCAGCGCACGGCGGTTCTGTAGCGCGGCTTACATTCCAGCCTCTTGGCTACCGCGCCCTCCCCCTCTCCCGCAGGCGGGAGAGAGGGACCGAGGGGTGAGGCCGACCTCCGCGCCAGGGCCGTTTCTTGCACCGCCGGCGTACCGCAGGGACAGCGCCGGCTCCCCGTTGCCGCGGCTTCTCACCCCGTCGCTGGACCGCGCGAGCATCGAGGGCGGAGTCCAGCCCACAGGCCATTGCTCTGCGCCGCCCCGCGTGGTACAAGAGCAGAAGCGACCGCGTGACCGCGCGCCGGCGAGGGTGGCGGCGATGGACGAGGATCGAGCAGCCGCAGCCAGCATGCTGCTGACGATGCTGCTCCAGGTCTTCGGCGCGGTCGTGCTCGGCCTGAGCCTGGTGCTCTTCTGGCAAGGCACGGCCCGCGAGCTGCTGGACTGGGTCGCCGGCCTGCGCGCGAGCCCGCGCGAGCTGCGCACCTCGACGCTTCTCACCGGCGCGGTGGTCCTCCTGCTGTTTGGCAACAGCCTCAGCTTTGCCCTGCGCGCCGCCTCGGAGCTGTACTTCGGCTGGGAGGCGGTGAGCTCGCGCCAGGGGTTCTGGCGCTTCGGGCTCGACGCGGCCAGCTTCTTCATCCTGGCGATGACGGCCTTCGCCGCCGCCGAGCACCCGCCGCGCGTACGCGTGATGATCGCCGGCATCGGCCTCTGGCACATGACGCTGCTCGCCGGCCGCGTCCTGCGCGGCGCCGAGGGCCAGCGCGGCGTCCGCGGCACGCTCGCCAACGGCGGCGCGGCGGCCGTCTACGTGGCGCTGGCCGCCGGGCTGTCGTCGCTCCCGCACACTGACCGCAACGACTGGCGCGTCGGCCTGGCCGTGCTGGTGTTGGCGCTCGTCGTGAGCCTACCCGCGCTGTGGCGTACGCTGCCGCGGCAGCGACGCTAGCGCGTGCATCGGCCGTGGAGGGATTCCACCGCGGACTGGGAGGAAGAGATGGGCCAGGATCACGCGACGGCAATCAGCACGCGTCTCGCGTGGCTGCTCCAGGGTTTCGGCGTGGTGATGGTGGCCATCTGCGGCCTGCTGCTCTGGGACGACAAAGGCAACGAGCTGCTGGACGCCTTCGGCACCTTGAGCATCGACCGCGACGATCTGCTTGCGCCTCTCCTGCTGGCCATCGCCGCGGTTGTCTTGCTCTGCGGCCAGATCGTCGCGCACGTCTACCAGACGGTGGCCGAGCCTTACGCCAGCGGCAGCGGGCAGCAACGTACCATCGCGCTGCGCCGCTTCGTCGTCGACGCGCTCGGCTTCCTGCTGATCGCCGGGCTGGCCGTCGCGGCGGCCGGCGGGCCGGCGCGCTCGCGTGTGGTCGTCGGCGGCCTCGTCCTGTGGCACCTTGCCCTGCTGATCGGCCAGGCCGTCCGCGCCGACCGCGGCCGCGGCCCGGGCCGCGCCATGCTCGGCCACAGCATCGCCGCCGTGGCCTATTTGGTGCTCCTGGCAGCGCTGACCCTCGCGGGCCCCGACGCGCGCAACGAGTGGTGGAGCGGCCTCACTGTCCTCGTCCTGGCGCTCGGCCTGAGCCTGCGGACGATCTGGCGGACGCTGCCGTCGGTGACGGCTGCCGCCGCTTCGGACGAGGCTTTCTCGGCGGGAGTTTGACCCTGCTCTTGGTCGACGAGCGTGGCTGCACTCCCAGCCAGCGAGCGCGCTAGCGCTGGACATATCCCTGCGGCGTACGTCTATCTCCGCGACGCGTGCAGGAGGTCGCGGGCGACGACGATGCGATGCACCTCGCTAGGGCCCTCGCCGATGCGGCGGATGCGCAGCTCACGGTACCAGCGCTCGAGCGGCAGGTCCTTGCTCACGCCGAGGCCACCGTGGATCTGAATGCAGCGATCGACCACGC
>JACQUS010000262.1 GCA_016210125.1 Chloroflexota bacterium
CCCCCGTCGTCGGTCACCGCGTAGCCGGTCGGGCCGGCGCCGCCCTGGCCGTTCGTCTGCTTGAAGAACCAGCCGCCAGCCAGCGGGTAGTCCAGCCGTGCCGGGTCGTACTTCGCGTACGAGAAATAGCGGCGGAAGAGCGGCGCCAGGTCGGCGCTCGTGTAGCTCTGCGCCAAGTCGAGGAAGTCGACGCCGCGCGGCGTCCGGAACTCGTAGCGGGCGACGAACGCGCGCAGGAGCTCGCGAAAGCGCGTATCGCCCAGCGCCGTCCGCAGCTCGTCGAGGAAGAGCGCCCCGCGGCGGTAGACAACGACGAAGTAATCGCCGTCGCCGGCGAAATCGTAGATCGTCGCGTTGACCGGGCGGTCGCCTAGGCGCGCCCGCTGCGCCTCGTAGGCCGCGACCATCCGCCGCCAGGCCGGCTCGTAGACGTCGGGGAAGGCATCGGCGAAAAAGCGGTAGGACAGGTAGGTGGCGAAAGCCTCGTCGACCCACGGCTCGCGGATCTGGTCGCTGCCGACGACGCCGTAGAACCACTGGTGCAGCAGCTCGTGCGCGACGAGGTAGCTCAGGTAGCCGCCGCGGCCGGCGCCGCTGGCCGTCGCCAGCGAGCCGATGAAGACCAGTCCCGGGTACTCCTGGCCGACGCCCAGCGGGTCGGCACTGGCAGTCTCGGCGATCGTCAGCGTCGGGTACGGATAGCGGCCGAGGGTGGCATTGGCCCAGCGCAGCAGCGGCACGCCGGTGGCCAGGTACTCGGCCGCTGCCGCGCGGTGCTCCGGTAGGTAGTAGGCCACCAGCCGAATACCGTCTACCGCTGCCTCCTGCCGCTCGTAGCGGTGCGAGACCGCCAGGGCGAAGTCGCGAGCGCGCTCGGCGCGTATCTGCCAGAGGCCATCGCCGCGGCCGACTAGCTCGCCGCCGTGGGCCACGGCCAGCGATGGCGCCGTGCGCAGTGTCACGTCGTAGTCCGCGACGTCGGTGTAGAACGCGTCGCCAACCTCGACGTAGCGATGGCGGTCCCATTCGCCGCCGCGCCAGGCCGCCAGCGCCGGGTAGAAGTTGCCCAGCGCGAGGACGCCCTGCCCGACGCCGAGGCGGAAGCTGCCCGGCCGTGGCACGCGCACCGTGAAGTCAAAGGCGACCGTGGCCGTGGCCGCAGGCGCCAGCGGCGCCGCCAGCGGCAGCTCGAGGACGATGTCGTCGAGCTGCGCCGCGGCAGGGGCGCCGTCGACCGACGCGCCGCGTAGCTCGAAGGCGCCGTAGTACGCCGGCACGACGTGGAAGACGAGCGAGGCGAGCGGCCGGCCGGTGGTGTTCGGCACGACGACCGTCTGGCGCGCGCTGATCCGCGCGTCGGCGTAGTCCAGCGCCAAGTCCAGCGTGTAGCGTGGGCGAGGCGCATCGGCGGCCGCCGTCGGCGCCGAGAGCAGCGCCAAAAGCAGCGCCAGAAGGATAGCTAGGCAGGCCTGCGAGAGCTTCGACAAGGCGCTGTGCAAGTGCGGCGGCGTTCTCGCCGCGTCGTCGCGCCGTCTCTCGACCGCCGGCGTAGAGGTTAGGGTCTGCACACTACGGCCTCCGCTGTGGGTCGTCGCCCGACTCTCGACGTCGTGACCGGCACCGACGGGCTGCCCCACTCCGCCCCAAGAAGGATGCTCAAAGGATGCTCAAAGGATGCTCAAGGGGGCGAAGCCCCCTTTGGATTCCCCTGTTCATCCCCGATGGTCGCGGCCCGCCGCGCGCATCCGCATATGCTGTATCAGCATGCGGTATGAGTGGGCGCAACGGGTATTAGCGCTGCGCGGCGCGGAACACCGCGGGGAGGTAGATGCGGGCGACGGCCGGCGGCCCGGGCAGCGGCGTCGCCGTCGGGCTCGGCGTCGGGCTGGGTGACGGCACCGCGGTGGCAGTCGGCGTCGGCGTGGCCGCCGGCCCCTCGACGACGATCGTGCCGCCCATCGACGGGTGCACCGCGCAGTGATACGGGTAGGTGCCGGGCTCGGTGAATGTGAAGCGGAAGCGACCGCCGCCGAACGCCCGGCTCGCCAGCACGCCGGAGTCCCACACGCCGGTGTCGCTCGTCGCTGTGTGCGGCGCGTTGCCCGTGTTGACCCACTCGACGGTCGCGCCCGCCGGGATAGCCAGCTCGGCCGGCCGAAAGCCGAAATCGACGATGTCGACGCTGCGCGCTTCGCCTTGCGCCGCGGCCGATTGCAGCGCCGCCGTGACCGCGGCGGCCAGAATCACCGCCAGCAGCCCTGGGATACGCACGGCGCCCTCAGAATGTCGCCGGCCCAGTGTAGCATACGATCGCCCCGCCGCGCGCCGCGAGGACCGCTGGACAACAGGGGAATCGAACAGGGGAATCCAGTAAGAGAATCCAAAGGGGGCTTCGCCCCCTTTGGAAATCTTTCCTGGGATGGGGCGGGGCGACGCGCCGGACATAGGCTGGCCGCGGCGAGCCCCGCGGCGCGGCTGCTTACTTCTTGATGCCGAACATGCGGATCGGCACGCCCCGGGGCTTGGCCGCCTCCTCGGCGGCGAAGAGCAGCGTGCTCACACGCGCGGCCACCTGCCCGGCGACGTCGCGGAACGCCTGGGCCTGCGGCGCGTCCGGCTGGGCGCGGACGATGGGCCGGCCGGCGTCGCCGCCCTCGCGGATCGACGGGTGCAGCGGGATGGCTCCCAGGAACGGGATATTAGCGCGCGTGCTGAAGCGCTCGCCGCCGCCGTGGCCGAAGATGTCGCTGCGCTCGCCGCAGTGCGGGCAGACGAAGTAGCTCATGTTCTCGACGACGCCGATGATGGGCACCTCGAGCTTGCGGAACATGTTCACGGATTTCGACACGTCGAGCAGCGCGACGTCCTGCGGCGTCGTGACGACGACCACCCCGGCCAGCGGCACGGCCTGGGCCACAGTCAGCGAGGCGTCGCCGGTGCCGGGCGGCAGGTCGATAACCAGGTAGTCCAGCTCGCCCCAGAGGACGTCGCGGAAGAACTGCTGGATGGCGCCGTGCACCATCGGGCCGCGCCAGATCACCGGCTGGTCCTCAGGCACGAAGAAGGCAATCGAAATGAGCTTAATCCCGTAGCTCTCTAGCGGCACGATCTTGCCGTCCTGCCCGCGAGGCTCGCCGCGCGCGGCCATCATCAGCGGCACGTTCGGGCCGGTGACGTCGGCGTCGAGCAGGCCAACGCGTGCGCCGGTGTCGGCGAGCGCCAGGGCGAGGTTCACTGCGACGGTCGACTTGCCGACGCCGCCCTTGCCGCTGGCCACAGCGAGCACGTTGCGGACGCCCGGCACGGCGTCGCGGCCGGCCATGCCACGGCCGGCGCGCACCTGCGCCGTCATCTCGACCTGCACATCGGCCACGCCCGGGATGCCGAGCACGGCGTTGCGCGCCCACTGCTTCATCTGGTCGCGCACCGGGCAGGCCGGCGTCGTCAGCTCGATGGTAAAGCTCACGCGCGAGCTGTCGATCCGCAGGTTCTTCACGAAGCCGAGCGACACGATATCGCGGTGTAGGTCCGGGTCGTGGACCGTCGCCAGTGCGCTGAGCACCTGGGCTTCGGTAACGGTCGGCACGGGCTGTCCTCCTTGGATGCGGCCGGGATCTGTACCTACTCGTTCGTCGCTCGGCGTCGCCGCCGCGCCGCGTCCCAGTGAAGTATAGCCTAGCCCCACGGATTCCGCGGTTTACCGCCACCGCGTCGGCGCTGCCACCAGGCCAGCGCCAGCAGCGCCACCGCCGACCACACGGCGTCGAAGGCCACGTCGCGCAGGCTGCCGGTTCGGCCAGGCACGAAGATCTGGTGGATCTCGTCGCTCACGGCATAGAGCACGCTGATGGCGAGGGCGAGGCGTGCGGGCGCCCGCCAGCCGGCCACGGCGACGCGTACCAGCACGGCCAGCGTGCTGTAGGCGATGGCGTGGCCGAGGCGATGCAGCTCGTCGTGCTGCGGGTAGCCGTCGATGGGCAGCGATGACTGGCTCGACGTGTAGAAGATCAGGGCCATCCAGATGAGCGCCGGCAGCCAGCGCAGCAGCCGCGCGCGGGTGCGCGCGCGGGCCCCGGCTTCGAGCGTGCCGCTCATCGCGCCGGCTCCGCGCCGCGCGCCGGACCGGCGATGGCCGCGGTCATCAGCGCGCCGGCGAGGAGCAGTGCGCCGCTCAGGAGGAACGCCGGGTCGTAGCTGCGCAGCCAGTCGTGGACCGCGCCGCCGAAGACCGCGGCCATGGCGCCGAGGATGTTCTGCACGAAGAACACCCAGCCGAGGACGGTGCCCAGCGCGCGCCGGCCGAAGATGTCCCCGGCTAGACCGCTCGTCGCGGGCTGGATGCCGCCCCAGCTCACCCCGATCAGGCCGACGACGGCGGCGAGCAGCACCGGCTCATCGACGAGCGGCACCAGGAAGACTCCGGCGGCGCGGACGAGGTAGACCATGAGCAGGACGCGGTTGAAGCCCACGCGCTCGGCGACGAAGCCCGTGGCCAGGACGGCGACGACGCCCAGCGCGGAGATCAGGCCCAACGCGTTGGCGGCCGGTTGAGGCGCCTGGCCGTGGTCGAGCAGCAGCGGGACGAAGTGCACCTGCACGAGCGTCCCGCTGAAGCCGCTGGCGCCGCTGGGCAGCGCCAGGAACCAGAAGGCGCGCGAGCGCAGGAGATCGCGCAAGCCGATGTCTGGCCGGCCCGCCGGCGTGGGCGCGTCGGCCGGGCCGCGCGGCGCGGCGCCGGGCGGGTGGTCGGGCAGCAGAAGGACCGGCAGCGCGACCACCACGGCCAGGCCGGTCAGCACCAGCAGCATGCCCTGCCAGCCGACGCTAAGCAGCAGGAACATGGTGCCCGGCACCAGCACGAACGAGCCGACCATCCCGGCTGCGGCCAGCACGCCGAGGACCGGCCCACGGCGCTGGCGCACCCAGCGCACGGCGACCGGGAAAGCGACGGCCGTATTCGTCCCCGCCAGACCCAGCGCGTGGATGCCGCCGTAGAGCAGGTAGAGCTGCCAGAGATCGCGCGCTGCCGGCAGCAGGGCCAGACTCGCCGCCATGATCACGGCCCCTGGCAAGACGACGGCGCGGAGGCCGTGGCGGTCGAGGGTACGGCCGACCAGCGGCTGGGCCATTCCGAACACGATGCTATTGATGGTGAAGGCGAGCGAGACAGCGGCACGGCTCGTGCCGAACTGCTCGAGCAGCGGGTGCAGGAAGACGCCGAAGGCGCTGCGGATGCCCGAGCTGATGAGCATGACGAAGAACAGCGCGGCGACGACGAACCACGCCCGGCGGCTCGTCGCCACCGGTCCAGCGACGCGCAGTCGCTCGGTCAACGGCCTGCTCCCGGCCACGCGTCAGGGCTGGCCATCCGCCTCGTTCGATACCTCGACTGATACCTCGACTGATACCTCTGATACCTCGACAAGATTGCCGTCCGGGTCACGGAAGTAAACGGACTGGATCGGCCCCAGCGCGCCGGCGCGCTCGCCAGGCCCGGCGACGATCTCGACGCCGCAGGCCTGCAGGTGCTCGATGACCTGCGGGAGCGGCACGCGCGTGATGAGGCAGAAGTCCGCCGAGCCTGGCGTCGGCCGCGCCGCAACGAGGATCGGGTGGCCCTCGACCGGGTGCAGGTTGATTTTGTGCTGGCCGAAGCGCAGTGCCTTGCGGCCGGCGTCGAAGGTGATGACCTGCATGCCGAGCACGCGCTCGTAGAATGCGCAGCTC
>JACQUS010000264.1 GCA_016210125.1 Chloroflexota bacterium
GTCGTAGTAGGGGCGAAGCTTGTCTTCGCCCCACCTGGGCGATCACAAGGATCGCCCCTACCTCATGTCGCCATCGCCGAGGTGAAACAGTATAAGGAGCCTTGCGGCGCTAGACCGCCTGGCGGTCGTGCTCAGCTCGCCGCTAGCAGCGGCAGCGGCACCGCCTCCGCGCGTTCCTAGCCGGAGATGAGGCGGACACGCTGCTACGTGTGCAACGGGATGGTGGGAACGACAGCTAGGCCGAGCCGAGCCAGTAGGGCGTCGCCTGGCCTAAGCGCTCGAGCACTGCTCGGCGCTCCGCCTTGCGCTGCGGTAGCCAGCGCGAGATGTAGTCGCCGTCGAGCACGTGGCGACGGCTCTCGGCGACGTAGAGCGCGACGAGCTCGCGAACGGGCATCGTCCCGTCCGCGGAGTGCGGACTGTACTGTGCCCATCGACGTACGTGCTCTTCCGACCGGAAGAGGTGCATACCGCTTCAACGCGCGATGAGGTACACGGGATCATCCGGCCAGCTTCGGATCGGCGCGTTCATGTGCCCCACCATCGAGGGCGGGTCCAGCAGCAGGATTTCCCCGTCCCGCATCTCGATCGCGAGGTCTCCGTTGCAGTCGAGGCACGGCGCGTCGATGCGTACCGTTTTGCCCGGAAACAGCCAGCTAACTGCCAGCGTCTCGAATCCTCATTGAGCCGTCCAGCTCTGCTGACCTTCTACGGTAACGCGGTATTGCGTCGGGACGTTGCTCAACGGTGGCAGCGTCCCGACGTAGTCCGTGCCCGGATGGAGCCAGCCGGGCAGTCCCGTGTTCATCAGGTCGTGCAGTGCCTGCCGTGCCTCCTCCACCGAGCACCCCAGCGCCCGCGCGAGCTCGGTGTAGTGAGGCGCTCGGCCTGTCGTGACCATGCGCGTCACGAGATAGTGGAACACGCCATCGAGCGCTTTGGGATCGGTCACCGCCAACCTCCCGACTGCGACGTTCGCCGTGCGCTGCGCGACCGCTGCACGTGCATTGCCAGCGCGGCAGCGGTACGGGCTACGCGATGCCGCTCACGCGCGCTCCGGGAACACACCGGCCGCCGAGAACCCACCGTCGAGGCGAAAGACGGCCCCCGTGACCCACGAGGCCGCGTCAGAGGCGAGGTAGACGGCCATCGCCGCGATCTCGTCGGGATGCGCCGGGCGTCCCAGCGGCACGCGGCGTATGCGCGCCTGCCAGTCGGCCGCCGTCTCGGTCTCCGCGTGGAAGGGTGTCTCGACCAGCCCGAGTGCCAGGGCGTTCACCGTGATGCCAAAGGGCGCCAGCTCGGTCGCGAGCACGTACGTCAGCGCGTTCACGCCACCCTTGGCCGCCGTGTATGCGGCGGTGCGCACGAACCCACGCTCGGCGACGACCGACGAGATGTTGATGATGCGGCCACGGCGCCGCTTCGCCATCTCGCGTGCGGCCGCCTGGGCGCAGAGGAACGTGCCCTTGAGGCAGACGGCGATGATGCGCTCCATCTCGTCTTCGGGAAAGTCAAGGAACCCGTGTCGCGTCCGGTAGCCGGCGTTGTTGACCAGCGTGTCGAGCTGGCCGAAGTGGCCGACGGCGCTGGCGACGCAGCGCTCATCGTCGGCCTTGCTGCTCACGTCGCCGACGAGCGCGAGCGCGCGCCGACCGAGCCGTCGCGCCTCAGCGGCGGTGTCCTCGATGGTCGCGGCGTCGAGGTCGGTGACCGTGAGGTCAGCGCCGGCACGTGCGAAGGCGAGGGCGATGCTGCGGCCGAGGCCACGCCCGGCGCCGGTGACCAGAGCGACCTGGCCCGCGAGCACGCCGGAGGGCTGAGCGGCCATAGCTACACCTCTCGTCGCCGCGTCGTCGGTCGTGCTGGCGGCTCGACGGCCCTCAGCCTGTGCCTCGCTCACCGGACCGGAAGGAGGAGGTCCGGAAGCCAGGTCGTGAGCGGCGGAAAGCTCGTGACCAGCAGCAGCGTGAGGATCATCGTCAGGAAGATCGGCCACACATAGCGCCAAAACTCTAGAATACTGATCTTGGCCAGCCGGCAGAGCAGGTACATCTGCAGCCCGTACGGCGGCGTCATCAGTCCAATCAGCAAGTTGAACACCGTGACGACGCCGAAGTGAATGGGATCGATCCCCAGCTTCGTGACGGTCGGCATGAGCAGCGGCACGAAGACCAGCATGATCGGCACCGACTCGATGAAGCACCCGAGCAGCAGGTACACAAGATTGATGCCCAGCAAGAAGATCATCGGATCGTCAGTGATGCCGGTGACCCAGTTCGCCAGCCCAGCGGCCGCTCCATACATCGTGAGCACGCGAGCGAAGGCCGCCGCGGGCGCGAGGATGAAGAAGATCGACGCGGCGATCCTTAGCGAGAGCAGAAGTTGCTCGGTGAACGATCTTAGGGTGAGCTCCCGATAGACCACGGCGCCCAAGATCGTGATCGCCAGCACGCCGACCACGGCCGCTTCCGTGGGCGTTGCCAGGCCTCCCAGGATGCTCCCCAGGACGATGACCGGCACGGCCAGGACTGGCAGCCCGAGCGCGATGGCCCGCACGCGCCCGTCGAACGAGAGTCGCGGCGCCCGCGGATAGTTGCGTCGCTTGGCGACGACGTAGGCCTGCACCATGAGAAACAGCCCGAGGAGGGTGCCTGGTATGGCGCCGCCGAGGAAGAGCCGACCGACGGAGGTGTCGGTCGCCGCGGCGAGGATGATGAAGCTGACGCTCGGTGGGATGAGCGGCCCGATGGTCGCCGCGCCCGAGATGATGGAGGCGGCGTAGGCCACGGGGTAGCCGGCGCGCTTCATCGCCGGGATGAGCAGAGACCCCGTGGCCGCGGCGTCGGCGAGGTCCGAGCCGGACATCCCGGCCATAATCATGTTTGTCAGCACGCCGACGTGCGCCAGCCCACCGGAGATGTGCCCGACGAGAGCGGAAGCCAGGTCGACGAGACGACGCGTCACTCCGCTAGCCAGCGCGAGGTTGCCGAGCAGGATGAAGAAGGGAATGGCCAAGAGGATGAAGGAGTTCACGCCTTGCCACATGAGCGACGGCAAGGTCGTGAGCGGTAGGGGCGCTGGGCTCAGGACGATCCCCACCAGCGTGGCGATGCCGATGGCAAAGGCGACCGGTGCCCGAAACACCATCAACGCGAGCAGGACGAACAGGACGACGGCGAGTGGCGGCACCGGCTATTCCTCCGTCTCGAGCCTGTGCGCCAGCGGGTCACCTTGCAGCCGCCGGACGGTACACATGATCGTGTAGAGAATCATCACCGCCCCGCACACGGGCACGGCGTAGCCGAACAGCGCGATCGGCAGCGGCAGGGCGATCCCTGAGCCGAGCTGAAGCTGCGCCGAGATCCAGCCATACCAGACGAGGATCGCCAGGAAGCCAACGATGAGCACGTCGATGCAGAGGCGTGCGATCGACTGCACGATGCGCGGCATGCGGTCGAAGAACACCGTCACGACGAGGTGCTCGTCCGACCGCTGTACCAGCATGGCGCCCCAGAATGCGCTCCACACCAGGAGCAGGCGCGATAGCTCCTCGGTCCAAGCGATGGGCACCTGCTCGACGAGGACGTAGCGAATGAGCACTTGCGCCGCGGCCGCGAAGGTCATGCCTAGCATGAGAAAAACGCCCACCCAGGCTTCGAAGAGCGTCCACAGTCCAGAGATCGTCCCACTAGCCAGAAGCGCCGTCCTGACCGTCCAGGTGCACGCGGCCGCGGTGAGCGCTAGGACGCCGAAGAGGACGAGGAGACTCGTGTCCATAGGCGCGGCCCCTACGCGGCAAGCTAGCGGTCGTGAAAGGTATTGTATGCCAGGATCATGCGCTGGGTACCCTCGGCGCGCACGCGCGGGGAACACGCGGCGGCGACACCCAGCTTAGCGCCATCGCGCCGCGCGTGGCCCCGGGGCGCACCCGCGCCGCCGGCGCGCGGCCAGCCGCGAGCAAAGCGAAGCTGCGCCGCCGCCCCGTGGCTGCGCCGCGGAACGGCGAGCGCACACCGCGAGGAGCCAGCGCATCTTCACGGTCGCAGGCGCCGCCACGCTGTCCGGCGCTGGCGCGCGGAGCGGTAGATGCACGGCCCAGCGGCGGCGCGAGCTGCACCGCGCTTGGCGCTAGGCGGCCGCGCCGACACGCCGGCCGTGCGTGGCCAGGCGCCGTCGTCGTTCAGCGAGGCGGCCCGCCGGTCGGCGCTACTTCGCCTCCTGCATCATGGTGATGAGCGGCGCGGCGTCCGACACCTTGTCGGTGAAGGTTTTCCACACCGGGCCGACCATCCGCTTGAACGCCTCGCGGTCGGGGTCGGTGATGACAGTGACACCCTGAGCTTTCATCTGGTTGATCGCGTCGGCCAGGGCCTTCTCGTAGATCTGGCGATCGTAGACCTCGAAGGCCTCGCGCGCCGCCTCGGTGAGCGTGCCCTGGACGCTCGCCGGCTGGCTCTGGAAGAATTTCTCCGAGATGAGGATGTTGAGCGGCAGGAACAGGTGGTCGGTGAGCGAGAGATTCTTCGCGACTTCGTGATAGCGCTGCGTGAACATGATGTCGGCCGGCGAGACGGCGCCGTCGACCACGCCGGTCTGGAGGGCATTGTACACCTCGGCGACCGTCACGACGGTTGGGTTGGCGCCCCAGGCACGGAACGCCTGCACCGTCGCCGGGGCCTCGGGCACGCGCATCTTCACGCCCTTGAGGTCGTCCGGCACGCGCACGCCTTTCGTCTTGGTGATCATGACCTGCGAGCCGAGGTCACTCCAGGCGATCACCCGCACGCCACTTGCCGCCAGTGCCTTGTCCGACAGGATCTTGCCGAACTCGCCGCTCAGCAGCTTGTGTGCCTTCTGTTTGTCCCAGATATACGGCAGAGCCATGACCCCCATGACCGGCACGACTGGCTCCAGAAGGTCCGGAGCGAACATCGTCATCTCGAGGCTGCCCTGGCGGACGGCCTCGAACATGTCGCGCCCGCTACCGAGCTGTGCCGATGGGAAGACCTGCACCTCGATGGCGCCGCTGGTCTTCTGGCTGAGAAGCTCGGCGAACCGCTGCGCGGCGAGCTGCTGGTGGTTCGTCGGCGCCTGCAGGTGGCCGAGTCTGATTACGGTCTTCTGAGCCGCGCCAGCCGCCTTCGCCGGCGCTGGCTGGCCGGCGGCCGGTTGCGCCGGCGCCGCGGCCGGCGGTGCTGCGGGCGCGCACGCCGCAGCGACGAGCGCGAAGGCCCCGAGAACGACGAGCACGAGCCATCGTTGCCGCCACATAGGACACCCTCTCCTACGTACCGCCGCGCGCGCGGCGATCTCTCCACGCGAAGGACCATACCGAAAGACCCGTACCGAAAGACCCATTCCGACAGAGCCATACCGAAAGAGCCATGCCGATCGGACGGACACGGCGGTCGCAGCGCCTCGGTCGCAGCGCCTCGGTCTGACCACGGTGCGCGCGGCGCGAGGTGGTCTGCCGCTCGTCCGGCGGCTGCCGACTACGACGCGGCCCGCCGAGGCCGCTGGACGAACCGGCGGTCGCCGGGCTGTGCCCGGAGCACCTTGAAGGCACGATCGTCGATAGCCACCTCCTCGGGGTGTACGTCACCTTCCTCGACCCACAGCCGCAACGGCGCACCTTCGTAGTGGCTGATCTCGATGGCGTCGCCCGGGCGAATGCCCAGAGCCACTATCGTCTGCGGGCCGACGTAGCAGACATGCCGCCCGCGTATGTCCGTAGGGCGGTCGGTGTGCACCAGGACGACCTCGCGACGGCTGCTGCGGAGGCGGGCGCGGGTCTCCCGCGTGGCGTCCTCGGCGACGGCGCCATCCCGCAGCACGACGCCGTAGTCGTCGCGCGCTCCCCGCTCGGAGACGTATCCATATAGGACATCGCGCAGCACGGCCTGGGGCTCCCGCTCCAGTGGATCGCCGTAGCCGCCACCGCCGGCGCTCCGCGAGAAGACCACGTCGCCGGGCTGCAAGCGATATCCAGTCACCTTGCCCGGCACCGGCGCGGGATCGGACTCTGCGCCGTCCCGAACGACGCCGAAGGCGTTCGGCCCACCGGAGCCGCCGCCGACGACTCCGAACGGCGGGATGGTGATCTTGTCCGTGATATAGGACAGCGTGGCATCTTCGATCGGCACCATGACGCGGCGCTCCAGCCCGAGCCCGCCCCGAAACGTGCCCGGGCCACCGGAGTCCACGCGCAGGATCGAGTGCTCCATGAACACGGGGAACTCGTTCTCCAGCACCTCGACCGGCTGAATGGAGCCAAAGTCGCCCTCGAGGAAGTGGCGGCAGCCACTGTTGCCGTCGCCGCCGTTGAATCCTCCGGTGCCCCCGGCCGGATACTCGTAGAAAATGAAGGGCTCGCCCGTTAGGTCCTTCCCCCCGATGTAGTAGTTGTTGCCTGCGCCTTTGAGGTCACCGACAGCGCGCTCCGGCAGCATGCTCGCGAGCGCGCCGAGCATCGCCGTCGAGACCGAGAACGTGGCCTCGGCCATCCCGCCGCACGCGGTCGGGCGTTTCGCGTTCAGGTAGCACGGGTCGGGCAGCTTCACCGTCACCGGGGCCATAGCCCCGGTGTTGATCAGGCCACCGCGGTCGAGGAGCGACTTCAGGCAGGTGAAGACCATCATCGGCGCCATGGCCGGCCCGGTGTTCGTCGGTCCGCGCGCGAAGGGCGAGCTGCCTGTAAAGTCCACCGTCAGCGTATCGTCCGAGACGATCAGGCTCACGCGACAGCGCACCGGCTCGGGCGAGCCTCCACTGTTCTCCAGGTGGAACTCGTACTCGTAGCTCCCGTCGGGAATCGCACTGATCGCTTGCCGCATGCGCGCCTCGGAGCGCTGCAAGAGGCGCTCGGAGCAGGCCAGCACCGTATCCCGCCCGTACTTGGCGGCCAGCGCGTGGACCTTGCGCTCCCCAAGCTCGCTCGCGCCGATCTGCGCTCGGAAATCCCCGCGCGTGCGGTGTGGCAGGCGCACGTTGGCCAGCAGGAGCTCCAGCGCGACGTCGTTCAGCCTCCCGGCGTCGACCAGCTTCACCAGCGGGATACGGACGCCCTCCTGGTAGATCTCGGTCGCGTTGCCCGACAGGCTGCCAGGCGACATCCCGCCGACGTCTTCGGAGTGGGCACGGACGCAGACGAAGAACGCCAGCGTGTCGTCGAGGAAGACCGGCCGGATGAAGGCGATGTCGTTGAGGTGGGTTCCGCCGGTATAGGGATCGTTGTGGATGAAGATGTCGCCCGGCGCGATGCGGCCGGCGTACTGCTCCTTGATCAGGCGCGTTGTGTAGGTCACCGGAAAGGTGTGCAGCACGTGGTCCTCGGAGGCCTTGGCCACGAGGAGGCCATTCCCGTCGAGGAGCGCGCAGGAGTAGTCCTGGCCCTCGTAGATGGTCACCGAGTAGCTCGCCCGCCAGAAGTACGCGCGTACCTCGCGCACAACGGCGATCATCCCTTCGAGCACGAGCTCGAGGGTGATCGGATCGACGTCCACCATGCTCATTCCTCGTGTCGCCTGTCGCTGTGGCATCGTTCAGCCCGGGCCGAGCAGCAGATTGCCCAGCTCGTCCACCAAGGCCTCCCAGCCCGGCGGCAGGACCGTCGTCGCGCCAAACTCGTCGACGATCCCCGGACCGGCGAAGCGGGCCCCAAAGCCCAGGGCCTCGCGATCGTAGACGGGACAGGTGTGCCACGCGCCATCGAAGTACACCTGGCGCTCGTCGAGTGGTGCGGGAGTGCCGTTGGGCGCGATCCGCGACAGGGTGGGCTTGTCGATCACGCCGTAAGCCGAGAGCCGCAGCCGCACGAGCTGCACCTCCTCGTGCAGCTCGCCGTGGTGGCCATAGATGCTCGCATACCGCGCATCGAAGCTGGCGCGCAGATCGGCGCCCTCCGGAACGGGTGCGGCAACGGGGAGGCTCACCTCCCAGGCCTGGCCGTGGTAACGCAGGTCCAGCGATCGCTGGAGGCGCACGCGTTGGCCCGTGAACCCCTCGCTGGCCAGCTCAGCGCGCGCCCGCTCCTCTATCTCGCGGAAGAGGCGCTCGATCTCGCCGGGCGCTAGGTCGCGCTGTAGGGCCAGGCGCGTGCGCACGTAGTCATGCTTGACGTCCGACGTAAGCAGGCCGAGCGCCGAGAAGTTGCCCGGCGACGGTGGCACGAGCACGCGCGGGATATTCAGCTCGCTGGCCAGCGCGCAGGCGTGCATCGGCCCGGCGCCGCCGAACGCGACGAGGGTGAAGTCGCGTGGGTCGTAGCCGCGCTGCACCGAGATCGCGCGCGTGGCCGTAGCCATGCGCGCGACGGCGAGCTTCACGATGCCGTCGGCCAGGTGGAAGACCGGGATGTCGCCCATGCGGTGTGCGAGGCGCGTGAGTGCCGCCTCGGCTAGCTGCGGGCGGAGTTGCACCCGGCCGGCCAGCGGGCGGTCCGCGCTTAGGCGCCCCAGGAGTAGGTTGGCGTCAGTGACGGTCGGCTCGGCCCCACCACGGTCGTAGCACGCCGGCCCTGGCATGGCCCCGGCGCTGAGCGGCCCCACGTTCAGCGCGTTCGCCTCGTCAAGCCAGGCGATGCTCCCACCACCCGCGCCGACCGAGTTGATGTCGACCTGCGGCGTGCGCACGGGATAGCTCTCGACCAGGTTGTCGGTCGAGAGGGCCGGGGTGAGCTCGTGGATCAGCGCGACGTCCGTGCTCGTGCCGCCCATATCATAGGAGATGACGTTGGGTATCCTGGCTGCTGAGGCCTGAAAGATCGTTGCCTGCACGCCGCCGACTGGCCCCGAAAGGATCGTCTTCACGCCGAGCTTGCTCGCCTGCTCCACGGTCATGGTCCCGCCGCTGGACGACATCGTGTAGAGCGGCCCGGAGAAGTCCTCCGCGACGAGCGTGTCGGACAGACGCTCGAGATAGCGTGCCAGAACCGGGGATACGTAGGCGTTTAGGACGGTCGTTGAGCAGCGCTCGTACTCGCGGTGCTCCGGCACGACCTCGGCCGAGCGCGTGATGAACACCTGCGGCAGGCATCGTGCCAGGACGTCGCCCACCTGCCGCTCGTGCGCGTCGTTGGCGTAGGCGTGCAGGAAACAGATGGCCACCGACTCGACCTGCGCGGCGCGCAGCTTCGCCGCCAGCTCCTCGATCTCGCCAGGCTCGACGGCCGCATGCACGGCGCCGCTGTGGCGCATGCGCTCGGTGACCTCGAGGCAGAGCGGCCGCGGCGCCAGGGGCTCGGGCCGTCGAAAGGTTGGGTCGAACATCGTGTTCGGGACACGGCGCCGCGTCTGGCCGACTTCCAGTACGTCGCGAAAGCCCTTGGTCGCCAGGAGGGCGACCTTGGCCCCGCGCCGCTGCACGATGGTGTTGGTGGCGACGGTTGTGCCGTGCGCCATGAGCGCGAGCTGGCCCGGCAGGACCTCAAGACGGCTCAGAGCGTGGAGCACGCCATCGGCCTGGTTGGCAGTGGTCGGCACCTTGGTGACGGCTATGCGGCCGGTCTCGGCCTCGAAGAGCACAAGATCGGTGAAGGTGCCGCCGACGTCGATGCCTGCGAGCAGCATGTCAGCGAAGCTCGTCGCGGTGCTCGGTCAGAAAGCGCACGGTCACGTCTACGATCCTGGCCACGTCGTCCTCGGTGTGCGCCGCCGAGAGGAAGCAGCGTCCACCCGGGTGCCGCGACATGTAGATGCCGTGGGCCAGGGCGTACTTGCGGTAGCGCTCGCGCAGCGCGCCGAGCTTTCCGAAACGCAAGGGCATGAGGTCGCGGTAGTTGCGCACGGGCTGGTCGGTAAAGTAGAGCGCGAACACCGACCCAAATCCTTGCACGCGGGCCTTGACGTGCAGGCGCGCGATGGCCTCATCGATCTGGTCGGTGGCCATCTTGCCGAACCGGAATAGCTTGCGGTGGGTCGCGCCCTCGCCCCGCCGCAAGATCTCGACAGTCTTCAGCGCGGCATCCACGCCGAGGACGTGCCCATTGAACGTGCCCGACAAGCGTACCTGGCCCGTCGGCTGGAAGAGCGACATAATCTCGCGCTTGCCGGTGATGGCCGAAAGAATGAAGCCGTTGGCCATGGCCTTACCGAACGTCGCCAGGTCTGGAAGCACGCCGTGGAGCTTCTGCATGCCGCCCAGGTCGTGGCGAAAGCCGGTCTGGATCTCGTCGTAGATCAGCACGATCCCGTAGTGGTCGCAGAACTGGCGGAGGAGCTGGGGGAGACCGTCGAGGAGCGGTACGCAGCCCAGGTTCTGCACGACGGGCTCGATGATGATCGCGGCCACTTCGTGTCCCTCGCGCTCCAGGCGTCGCTCGAGGACCGCCGGATCGTTGTGTGGGAGCACGATCGTGTTGGCGATGACCTCCGGGAGAGCGCCGGGTGGGGCGACACGGTTCGGCTCCTCGTACGGGCCGGCCTCGTCCGGGCTCGGCCCGTCGCTGATCGACAGCGGCTCGGCCCACCCGTGCGTGCTGCCCTCGAACCTGATGATCTTCTTGCGGCCCGTGAAGGTGCGTGAGAGGCGAATCGCGTGGTAGCAGGGGTCACTGCCACCGCCGCCACAGAGGCCGACCATCTCCGCGCAGGGCACCAGCTCGACCATCTGCCGCGAAAGCTCGATCTCGCCGGGGTACCCGAGGCCGAAATGCGGCCCGTGGTCCCGAAGCGCGCTGATGACTGCCTCGAGCACCTCGGGGTCGTTGTAGCCGAGAATCGCCGGCCCGTGTCCCGCGTGGAGATCGATGTACTCGTTGCCGTCGACGTCCCAGAGCCGTGCGCCCGCGGCGCGGGTGAAGTACAGCGGGTGGGGCGTGTCCCAGCGGCCGCCGTTGTGTACGCCGCCTGGCGAGATCGCGCGGGCGATCTCATAGAGCTCGGCCGAACGAGAGAGATTTGGCGAGCGCAGGTCGAGCATGGCTCCTCCTCAGTCGCTGGCTCTCCACACAACGCGTTGTCATCACCTACGCGTCGCGGTAGCCCCACCCCACGTGTCAAAGCGCTGTCGCAGAGGGGCCTTCGCCCGCTGCACTCCCCGACCGATGCAAGAGCGCGAGTTCGTTTCGGTGATCGCTTCTTGAGGCAGATCGCCGTCTTGACACCAGTCGAGGAGCCCCCTACAGTGGACGAGCCGGTAAGATGGCATTGCTTGGGGTTGGATGGTAGATCGACAGGCCCGAAGCGAGAAGTGACACGGTCACTCTCCCGGAGTGATCCGGGTCACCCGGCGGTGGGTAGCGTGGTCACTCGGGAGATCAGGCGCGCGGCACCGCTGGATCGTGGCACGTCGGTCCTGGGCCAACTCAGCAGCCATCGCGTATTCGCGGCCCTGCCAGAGTCCGTGCTGGCCGAGTTCGCCTCCGAGGCACTGGAGCGCACCTTCCGCAGAGGGCACCAGCTCTTCTACGAGCGCGACCCCGTCGTCTACGTGTACCTGCTGCTGTCCGGCGTGGTGGCGATGACGCACCTGGGTTACCAGGGAAACGCGCACTCGCTGCTGACGTTCACTGCGGGCGATCTCCTGGGTATCGCGGCACTGATGTTCGAGCGCCGATGGACCGTGAACGGTGTCGCGGTGAGCAACACGGCGGCGATCCTGCTCTCCGTGGACAGGTTCGAAGACGCCTATCGTCGCCATCGGGAGTTCGCCCACCAGGTGACCGCTGAGCTGGCGTGCATGTTCCTGCGGTCGCAAGAGGTGACGTTCAACATCACGCAGACCTCGGTGACCGCCCGTGTCGCGAAGTTCCTCATCGACGCCGCCGACGAGCGGTCCGATCAGTCGACGGGCGCGCCGATCCTCGAGCTCAAGCTCTCCTACCACGAGCTGGCCCTCATGCTGGGCACCACGCGGGAGACGATCACGCGCGCGGTAGCGCGTCTCTCGCGCTCAGGACTGGTTGATCTCCGGGGTCGGCATGTGCGCATTCTCAAGCCGGACGCGCTGCGGCGCCTGACGGAGATCTAGCCTCGCCGCCAACCGGCCGTATGTGGAGAATGCAGCCGTGGACATCATCGACTTCCGCCTGCGGCCACCCACTCACGGTTTCCTCGACCTGTACATCTACACCGCGGAGCGCGTGACCTGGTTCGCGCAGCGCCTCGGTGTGGAGCCGTCGCCGGCGGCGCTGAGCCGCTCTCTGGACCAGTTCTGGGCCGAGATGGACGCCGCCGGAATAGGCCGCGGCGTGGTCATCGCTAGCCACTCGCCAAGGCCCTTCGGCTCGGTCACGAATGAGGACATCGCCGATCTCCAGCGTCGCTATCCCGACCGCTTCATCGGCATCGGCGCTGTGCGGGCCGGCCGACCGAGCACGCTGCGGGAGCTAGACCGCGCCGTGCGCGAGCTCGGTCTGCGCGGCATCTCTACCGACCCCGGCCTGCACGGCGTGTCGGACGAGGACAGCGCCGGCGACGTGCCGAAGTATCCTTCCGATCCCGCGATCTGCGAGGTCGCTTGGCGATGCGCGCTGCTCGGCGTGCCGCTCCTGCTGACGCTCAGTATCCTGGCCGGGCCGGACCTGTCGTACGTTCACCCGCTGCACGTCGATCGCCTCGCCGCTGCCTGCCCGGAGACGAAGATCGTGGTCGCGCACGCCTGCTGGCCATACGCGCAGGAGATGTGCGGCGTGGCCTTCCGCCGGCCCAACGTCTTCATCTCGCCGGACATGTATATGATGCGCTGTCCCGGCGTGCCCGACTTCGTTCGCGCCGCAAACACGTTTTTGGCCGATCGTTTTCTGTTCGGCTCCGCCTACCCGAGCTGTCCCCTGAAGCCGCTGCTCGACTACTACGCCGAGCTGCCCATCGACGACCACGTGCGGCCGAAGATCATGCACGAGAATGCCGCGCGCCTCCTCGGCATAGCATAGGGGGCCCACCGGCGGCGCCTCGAGCGGGTGGCCGAGCGTCTTGCGCCCCGGCGCAGCGCCGAGGAGCACCGCCGCGTGCTATAATGCCACGAAGGGCGATGGAGTCCGCCCGAGCGGGGGATGCTCGTCCGCTCGAACCGCATTGACGCTGATGGCTCCTGGCTGCGCCCAGCACGCAGGCGGGGGCCATTTTTCGTGCCCTCCGTCTGCGCGGTGCCGCACGAAGGGAGGGCGTCGGTGGACAGCGTCTGGTTCGTGGCGGCGATGTGGGTCGGCCTGGCGCTTGCCGCCAGCGTCATCTCGGTGCGGCTCGGCATCTCGGTGGCGCTCGCCGAGCTGCTCGTCGGCTTCTTCGGCGGGAACGCCCTCGGCTTGCAGCCGAACGACTGGGTGAACGTCCTAGCCGGGCTCGGCTCGATTCTGCTCACCTTCCTCGCCGGGGCCGAGATCCACCCCGAGGCCCTGCGCAAGCACCTCAAGCCCAGCTTGGCCATCGGCGGTGCGTCGTTTCTGGCGCCATTTCTGGGCGCATGGGCCTTCGCCCAGCTCGTGCTGGGCTGGACGCCGCCGGCCGCGCAGATCGCCGGCGTCGCCCTGTCGACCACCTCCGTGGCCGTCGTTTACGCCGTGATGATCGAGACCGGCCTCAACCGCACCGATCTCGGCAAGCTGATCCTGGCCGGCTGCTTCGTCACCGACCCAGGAACGGTGTTGGCGCTGGGGCTGCTCTTCGCGCGCTACGACCTCTGGCTGGTGGCCTTCGTCGTCGCCAGCGGCCTGGTCTTGTGGTAGATCGTGCCGGCCACGCGCTGGGTGCTGGCCGCGTGGGGTGGCCGCATCGCCGAGATCGAGATCAAGTTCCTGCTCTTCGTGCTGCTCGCCCTCGGCGCGCTGGCGAGCGCGGCGAAAAGCGAGGCAGTCCTGCCGGCCTATGTGCTCGGCCTGGTCATCGCCGGTGTGTTCGCGCGCGACCGCGTGCTCATCGAGCGTATGCGCACCCTGGCCTTCGCGCTGCTCACGCCGTTCTTCTTCTTGAAGGCCGGCGCGCTCGTTCAGGCGCACGCGCTGCTGGGCAGTGCGCTGCTGATCGCCGCGTTCTTGGCCGTCAAAATGGCGACGAAGCTCGTCGGGGTGTGGCCGCTGGCCCGCGCGTTTCGGCTCGGCACCCGGCAGGCCAACTACACGACGCTGCTCATGTCCACCGGGCTCACGTTCGGCTCGATCTCGGCGCTCTTTGGGCTGAATAATGGCATCATCGACCAGGCGCAGTACTCCGTGTTGGTCACGGCGGTCATCGGCTCGGCGCTGCTGCCGACGCTGATCGCCCAGGCCTGGCTCTACCCGCACGAGGCGCATGCGTCAGCGCGTCGCCCCGAGCGGCCGGCAAGCGAGCTCGTGGCAGCGGAGACGCAGCGCGCCGGCGCCGCGGAGTAGCGCGGGGAGGGCATGATGCAGGCGCAAGAACGTATGACGCGCGCCGTCGTCGCTGCGTGGTGCGACGCCGCCTGCAAGACCATGCTGCCGGAGGTGCCCTGCGATCTGCCTCAATAAGACTGTTACCGAAGGGAGTCCTGTTGCCTCAGAAATACTGTTACCGAGCAGGAGGAGGCAACGTGACCCGTCGGAGCATGCACGAGTGCGCGGAGGCGCTGCGGGGGTGGTACCTGCCGGCCAGCAGGAGCGAGCGGACGTAGGCCGCCTTCTGCTCATCCTCGGGCGCGCCGGGGCGCATCTGCACAGCCCCAAGGCCAAGCTCGCGGTCGATGGCCGCCTGCCGGCCGTGCGTGTCGGCGGTCAGCAGGTGCAGCGTGAGGCGCTCGCTTAGTGTCGCCAGGCGGGCCGCGACGCCGGGCAGCAGGACGCCGTCGCACGCCAGTGTGCCATTCACGTCGAGCACCAGGTGGCACAGCGTGAGCCGCCCGCGGCCCGGGACGTCGATCTCGACCATCGGTCACCCTCCTAGACCGGGTGGGAGATCAGCGCTGAGGACCACGCCGACGATGGCGGATATGGCCAGCAAAAACGCGCCGGCGACGAGTGCCGCGGCCACGGAGCGGCCGAGCACCGTGCGGCGGGGCAGGGCGTGGTGGCTCCACTCCTCGTAGGTGATGAGAAAGGCCGCCAGCGCGCCCAGCGGCGCGAAGACGAGGCCGATGGCGATGA
>JACQUS010000265.1 GCA_016210125.1 Chloroflexota bacterium
CGTCAAGGTCGCCGGCCACGCGTTCAGCCGCTTCCGCGGGCCGGCGCGCGTCTTCGAGCGCGAGGAGGACGCTATGGCCGCCGTGACGCACGGGGCCATCCGCGCCGGCGACGTGATTGTCATCCGCTACGAGGGCCCGCGGGGTGGGCCGGGCATGCGCGAGATGCTCGGCGTGACCGGGGCCATCGTCGGCGCCGGGCTGAGCGAGAGCGTCGCCCTCATCACTGACGGGCGCTTCAGCGGCGCGACGCACGGGTTCATGGTGGCGCACATCGCGCCCGAGGCGGCGCGCGGCGGGCCTATCGCGCTGGTCGCGGAAGGCGACCCGATCGTCATCGATGTGGCCAACCGCCGGCTCGACCTCGACGTGCCGGCCGACGTGCTGCAGCGGCGGCGCGCGGCCTGGCGCGAGCCGGCGCCGCGCTACACCGAGGGCGTCTTCGCCAAGTACGCCGCGCTCGTCTCCTCGGCCTCCGAGGGCGCCGTCACGCGCGTGAGCAACCTCGCGCCGGCGGGGGCGCGCTGAGGGCCGGTTTAGGTCTCATACCATACCCTTCCCTTGCCCTTGGAGCAAAGGCGAGGTACACATCGGTCGAGGAAGTGCCGTGCCCGAGACTGTTGCGCACATGACGAAAGAGGAGCTGCGAGCACTGATTCACGCGGCCGTCGAAGAGAAGCTCTTTGAGATGCTGGGCGACCCGGATGAGGAGTTGGAGATCAGGAAGGCAGTGCGAGAGAGGCTCGCACGCCAGAAGAGGGCCGTCGCGGCGGGTGAGCGCGGCCGGCCGCTGGAAGACGTGGTGCGCGAGCTCAAACTGGAGTAGGCGTCACGTATCGCATCCGCATTCTGGATGCCGCTGCGCGTGAGTTGGCGCGGCTCGACAGATCTGTTGCCCGCCGGGTCGTTGAGCGTCTGAAGTGGCTCGCTGCGAATCTCGACGCGCTCAACCTTGAAGCTCTCTCCGGCAGCCTAGCCGGCCTTTACAAGCTCCGAGCGGGCGACTATCGCATCTTGCACCAAGTTCTGCGCGATGAGCAGACGCTTGTGGTTCACGCGATCGGCCATCGCCGGGAGATTTATCGGCGACGCTAGGCTGGCCCCGGTCTGGCCCCGGGCTGGCCGGAGAGGCAGGACGTATGCTGATGGGTACGCCGCAGCCTACCCTCTACGAGCGCCGCACCTGAACGACCTGCGCCAAGGCGCGGGAGTTCCTCGCGCAGAGCGGCATACCGTTCACGGAGCGCGACTTCTTCCGCGCGCCGCTGGCCGCGGCCGAGCTGGACGAGCTGCTGCGCCTGCGGCCGCTCGACGAGCTCTTTAGCTGGAAGTCGCCGACAGCGCGCGAGCGTGGCCTCCAGCCCGGCACGCTGGACGCCGGCGAGCTGCGCCGGCTGATGCTGGCCGAGCCGCGCCTCATCCGCCGGCCGCTGCTGCGCATCGGCAGCCGGCTGCTCGTCGGCTTCAGCGCCGCCGCGTGGGCGCGGGAGCTGGCCGCTTCGGGGGAGCGCTAGCTGGCTTCGCCGTGCTAGCCCCGCCGCGCCTCACTGGCGGCCGGCGCGGTCGGCAGGTCGTGGCTGCGCCGCAGCGGGATCTCGCGCAGGAACAGGCTGGCCAGCAAGGCCAGCGTCACCACCGCCAGGCCGGCCACGAACACGTCGTGCAGCGCCGCGCCCAGCGCCAGCCGCGTGGCGTCGAGCACGCCACCCACGACCGAGGCGTCGAGCGCGCCACTCGCGGCAAGCTGCTGCTCCAGGCGCTCCAGCGCCCCGGGGTCGAGCAGCACCTGCGGCTCGGAGAGCTGCGCCAGCGAGCCGTTGGGCAGCGCCGCGCGCGCCGCCGCGGGGAGCTGGCGCGTCAGCTCGGCGTGGAAGCGGTTGACCAGCAGCGAGCCCATCACGGCGACGCCGAGCGTGCCCCCGATGCTGCGGAAGAACTGCACCGACGAGGTGACCGTGCCAAGCATGGTGTAAGGCAAAGCGTTCTGCACGACGATGATGAACAGCGGCATGGTCACCCCGAGGCCGAAACCGGCGACGGCGACCGCCTGCACCAGACTACCCGCCTCCGGCCGCACGCCGATGCGGGTGAGCAGCAGCATCCCGGCCCACATGAGGCCCAGCCCGCCGAGCGCGATGAGTCGGTAGCGCCCCCAGCGCGAAAGGAGCTGCCCGCCGACGACCGTCCCCAGCACCATCCCGAGCATCATCGGCATCAGCACCAGGCCCGACTGCATCGCCGAGAAGCCCAGCACGGCCTGCACGAACAGCGGCACGAAGGCTATCGCGCCGAACATGGCCATCGCCGTGAGGAATGCCGCCAGCGTCGCGGCGGTGAAGATGGCGTTGGCGAACAGGCGCACCGGCAGCACCGGCTCGCGAGCCCGTAGCTCCACGGCAACCAGCGCCGCGGCAGCGACCACCGCCAGCGCCAGCAGCCCGATGACCTGCGGCGAGTCCCAGGCGTAGGCGTAGCCGCCCCACACGAGCGCCAGCAGGAGGGGCACGGCCGACGCCCCGAGCAGTCCGGCGCCAAGCCAGTCGACCTGCCGCCGCGTGGCGCGCGTGAGCGGCGGCAGTGCCAGGGTGAGCACCGTGCCCGCCAGCAGGCCGACGGGCAGGTTGATGTAAAAGATCCAGCGCCAGCTCCAGTGGTCGGTGATGTAGCCGCCGGTCACCGGCCCGGCGACGCTCGCCAACCCGAAGACGGCTCCGAACAGGCCCTGGTACTTGCCGCGCTCGGCCGGAGGGAAGAGGTCGGCCACGATGGCGAAGGGGATGGACATCACCGCGCCAGCGCCGAGGCCCTGGAAGCCGCGGAAGGCGACGAGCTGCGGCATGTCTTGCGCGAGCCCGCAGAGCACCGATCCGCCGAGGAAGAGCCCCAGGCCGACGAGGTAGACCGCCCGGCGGCCGTACTGGTCCGATAGCCGGCCGAAGATGGGCATGGTCGTCGTCGAGGCGAGCATGTAGGCCGTGAAGACCCAGCTATAGTACTCCAGCCCGCCGAGCTGGGCGACGATGCGCGGCATCGCCGTGCCCACGATGGTATGGTCAAGCGCGCCGAGCAGGAGGCCGAGCAGCACGCCGACGAGCACGACCGTACGCCGGCGGCGGCCGAGCGCGGCGATGGCGTTGACGGGGGCCGGCGCGGTCAGCGGCAACCTCGAGGGGCCCTGGGCATCTGGTCTACGTAGCACAGGGTCTAGTGTAGCACCGGGCGGCCGAGTGCGCCAAACCGCCGCCCGATACCGGCTTGACAAGCCGGGGCGGCGCTCTATCATAGGCGCGGGCATAGGCGCGGGCATAGGCGCGGGCGAGGGTGTCAGGTCGGCTCGCTCGCCGCGTGACGACACCGCGCAGACGGAGGAGGTTATGAGCCAGGAGCCGGAGGTCGGGTCGCCAGCGCCCGACTTTACCCTACCGAGCCATCTCGATGGCGACGTGACGCTGAGCGGGCTGCGCGGCACGAAGGTGCTGCTTGCGTTCCACGTATTCGACTTCACTCCAGGTTGAATCATCGAGATCGTCTCCTGGAAGGAGCGGAACAACCGCATAAAGGAGCTGGGCGGCCAGGTGCTGGCCATCAGCGTCGACCACGTCTACGCGCACCGCGCTTGGGCGGCCAGCCTCGCTGGCATGCCGTTCCCGCTGCTAGCCGACTGGTCGAAGGACCTCACGCGGCGCTACGGCATCCTCGACGAGCGGCGCGGCGTGGCGCGGCGCTCGGTCTTCGTGGTCGACGCCGAGGGCATCCTTCGGTACAAGAACACGGCCTTCGACGCGCGCAAGGCCGAGCACTTCGACGAGGCGATCGACGCCCTGGCCAAGGCGTAGGGCGACACACGGGTAAGGAGGGATGCGACCGTGCAGCTACCGAAGGGCCTGAGCATGACCTACCTCGGCCACGCGAGCTTCAAGGTCGTGACGCCGGGCGGCAAGACGGTGCTCATCGACCCCTGGCTCGAAGGCAACCCGAGCTGCCCACCGGAGCAGAAGAGGCAAGACAAGGCCGACGTCATCCTGATCACCCACGGCCACTTCGACCACTTCTCGCCCGACCTGCCGGGTTTGGCGCGGTCCACCGGCGCGACAGTCGTCGCCATGCCGGAGCTCTGCTGGGCGCTGGAAAAGCACGGCATCACGGCGCTGGAGGGCATGAACAAGGGCGGGACCATCGCGGTCCAGGGCCTTAAAATCACGATGACCAACGCCTTCCACAGCTCGGGCACCCGCGGTGAGGATGGCAGCATCGGCTACGGCGGCGAGGCGGCCGGCGTCATCCTCGAGACCGAGGACGGCTACCGCATCTACCACGCCGGCGACACCTGCGTCTTCGGCGACATGAAGCTCATCGGCGACCTGTACAACCCGCAGGTGGCCATGCTGCCCATCGGCGACCGCTTCACCATGGGGCCGTTCGAGGCGGCGCACGCCATCCGGCTGCTGGGCGTCAAGCGCGTCATCCCGATACACTACGCCACCTTCCCGCTGCTCACCGGCACGCCGGAGGCTCTGCGCGAGGCGGCGAAGGACGTGATGGGCCTCGAGGTGTGGGCCATGAAGCCGGGGGAGACGATCGGCGGCTAGCGCTCGGGCGCGGGGTCGCGGCTCGTCGCTACGCGCCAGCCGTCGTCCGCTGGCGTGAGCGTCACCGTACCGTGGCGGTCGGTGCGCAGGGTGCGCACGCCCGCGCCGGCCAGCAGGTCCAGCACGGCCGTCACGGGGTGGCCCCAGCGGTTGCCCCGTCCGGCAGACACCACCGCCACCTGCGGCCGCACGACCGCCAGCAGCGCCGCGTCGAGCGCGTCGGCGGCCCCGCGCCAGGGCACGCGCAGCGCACTCGCCGCGAGGTCGCCCCGCGCCGCCAGCGTGCGCTGCTGCTCCGGCGGCGCGTCGCCCGGGATGAGCAGCGCCTGCCCCGCCAGGCGTACGCGCGCGACGAGCGCCCGGGCTACGCGGCCCTCCGCGGCCGCCGCACCCGCGTCGAGCACCTCGACCACCAGCCCGGGCCAGGCGATGCTCATCCCCGTGGCGGCGCTACGCACGGTGATGCCGCGCTCTGCTGCGAGCTCGCGCCAGCGGCGATAGAGCGCGCTCGTCCGCGCATTCGCCGGCTCGATGACCAGCCGCAACTCGTAGCGCTCCGCCAGCTCGAGCAGGCCCCCGAGGTGCTCAGTGTCGGTGTCCGTCAGCACGACGAGGTCGAGCGTGCGGCGGAAGAACGGCAGCCGCCGCCCGACGCTCGCCGCGCTATCCGGGCCTGGCGGGCCGGCGTCGACGAGCACGTGCTCGCCGCCCGGCCCGACGACGAGCGTCGCGTCGCCCTCGCCCACGTCAAGGAAATGCGCTGCCGCCTCGGCCGGCGCCATCGCCAGCATGGCCCCGCCCCCAAGCATGAGAGCCAGCGCGGCCGCGCCGGCCAGCGCCGCGCGCCGGCGCGCGCCCAGCCACGCCCGACCGCGCTCGAGCAGCGCGCCCAGGCCCGGCAGCCCGGCCTGGCGCGCGCCGACGAGCAGCAGCAGGGCATAGTACGGCCAGGCCCACAGCGCGTCCGCGCCCAGCAGCTCGACTTCGGCCCAGGGCAGGGCGCCGAAGCGCTCGGCCACCCACAGCAGCCAGCTCGTCGCCAGCCACGGCACGACGGCGGCGACCTGGCCCAGCGGCTCGAAGACCAGGGCGGCCAGCGTCGCAGCCGCGGCGCTGATCGTCGCGACGGGCACGGCCGGCAGCGCCAGCGCGTTGGCCGGTAGCCCCACGAGCTGCACGCGCCCGAAGTTCAGCGCCAGCACCGGCGCGACAGCAAGCTGCGCGGCCAGCGTCGTGGCCAGGGCCGTGCGCAGCATCGCCGGCAGGCGCGCCAGCGGCCGCTCCAGCAGCGGCGCCAGCAGCACGAGGCCGGCGGTGGCCAGGCAGGAGAGCTGGAACGAGAGGTCGAAGAGGGCCTGGGGGTCCCAGGCGGTCATCGCAATCGCAGCCAGGGCCAGGCCGTTCAGCGCGTCGCCGGTGCGCCCGAGGGCCAGCGCCACGAGCGCGAGCAGGCCCATGATCGTGGCGCGGATCACCGGCGGGTCGGGGCCGACGATGGCCGCGTATCCGAGGACTGTCAGGACGGCCACGGCGAGCGCAGCGCGCTGGCGGAGGACGCGGCGCGCCAGCCAGAGGGCCAGAGCGGACACCAGGGCGACGTTGTACCCGCTGACGACCAGCAGGTGCGTCGTGCCGCTGCGCCCGAATGCGCTGCGCACCTCGTCGGTCAGCCCGCCCCGCCGACCGAGCAGCAGCCCCTCGGCGATGCCGGCCTGCGGCTGCGGCAGCAGGCGGCCGACGGTCCGCGCCAGGTGCTCGCGGGCGCGCCCCAGGGCCGACACCTCCTCCTGGACGGCGGCGACGCGGCGGTAGCGCGGCGGATAGCGCATCACGCCGAACACGCCGTGGCGCGCCAGAAAGGCCGCGTAGTCAAAGCGCTCGGTCGAGGGCGGCGCCTCCAGGCGCCCCCAGACCTCGAGGCGGTCGCCCAGCCGCGCGTCGGCGCTGCGCGGCAGCGTCACCTCGACGCGGCCGCCGGCCGCCTGCCAGCCGCCGCCGGGCTGCGCCTCGTCGATCGTGAGCCGCAGCCGCAAACTGGCGGCCGTCCGCCGCGGCTCGTCGAGCACGGCGCCGCGCAGGCCGAGGCCCTCGGCGCCCAGCCAACGGGCGACGTCGTCGGCACGGGGCGCCGGCGGCTCGTAGCGCATGCCACCCAGACCGAGCGCGACCAGCGCCAGCGCCGGGGCGAGCCACTTCCGTGCGCGCCACGCCGCGGCCGCGACCAGTGCCGCGCCGAGCGCGGCTAGGGCGGCGAAGAGCCAACCGGGCCAGCCGAGCTGGCTGGTGAGGTACAGGCCGCCGATCCAGCCGGCGGCCACGCCGAGCGCAAGCACCGCATCCCGTTCCTACGCCGCAGAGCGAGCATAGGCAAGGCGGCCAGCATGCGCAAGGCGGCGCGCCCGCGGGGGAGGCGCCGCAACGCCGCGCCACGCTCGGCGCTTCAGCGCACCAGGAGCACCCGTATATCGGGACTAGCGTCCAGCCATGCCCGATCGGCGGTTAGCACGGGCAGGCCCAGGCGCCGGCCGAGCGCGAGACAGGCCCGATCGCCCAGAGAGAGGCCAAGCGGCTGCGTCTGTGGGTAGAGGCTCGCCGAGGTCCGCGCGTCCTCCTCGGTGAACGGCTCGGGCTGGAGACCCAGCGCAAGGAGGCGGGCCGCCACGGCGTCGAGTGGACGGCCGCTGGCGACGATTCGGGCGTAGACCTCAGCGAGATTCGTCGTGCTGATGGCGGCGCCGGCGGCGATGGCGTCGCGGACCTGCTCGTAACCCGGCTCACGCTTGAGGTAGACAAGGACGGCAGAGACATCCAGGACCGCACTGGGGCTACTCCTCGGCGTCACGTCGCGCCTCCGCCCGCCGCTCGCGCATCAGGTCTGCCGCTAGGCTACCCTCGACACCTTCGAAAAGCGCCCACAGCTCTTCCTCGACCACACGCCGCGGGCGCAGCACGAGTCGGTCGTCATCCACCCAGGCAAGGACGGTGTCGCCCGGTTTGAGTCCCAGCGCCTTGCGCACCGCCGACGGAATGACCACGCGGCCCTGCGGGCCGATACGGAGGAGTTGTGTGCCAGCGGCCATGCGTGCCATACTGCCATTCTATGGCACGATCGATCTCGGTGCAACAGGGAGGAAATGATGCACGTCGGCGTTGCGCTCCCCGTGACGCTCGACCCCGACGCCCCCGCGGACTTGCCTGCGGCGCTGCTGCGTTACGCGCGGCACGCCGAGGAGCTGGGCTTCGCGTCGCTGTGGGTCACCGACCACCTGCTCACCGGCCACGCGATCTACGCCGTGCCGCGCCTCGAGCCGATGGCCACGCTGATGCATCTGGCCGGCGCGACGACGCGTGCCAGGCTCGGCACGGCGGTGCTCATCCTGCCGTGGCGCGAGCCCCTGACCCTGGCGAAGCAGGCGGCGACCGTGCACTACCTCTCCGGCGAGCGACTGATCCTCGGCGTCGGGCCGGGCTGGGACCCGGCGGCCTTCGCCGCCCTGGGCATGCCCATGCGCGAGCGTGGCGCGCGCACCGACGAGGCGCTTGTCGTCCTCGGCCGCCTCTTCCGCGAGCGCGAGGTCACGCATGAGGGTCGCTTCTTCAGCTTCTCCGGCGTGACCATCGACCCGCTGCCGCGCGAGCCCATCCCGCTCTGGATTGGCGGTGGCAGCCAGGTGCCCAGCCCCAACGCGCCGAACCCGCCGGTGCTCGCGCCGAGCGTCCGCCGGCGCGTGGTCCGCGCCGCAGGCTGGATCCCACGGCCGACCGGCACCGTCGATCAGCTCGCCAGCGACTGGCGGGAGATTCGCGCTGAGATGGCGGCGCAGGGCCGCGACCCGGCCACCCTCGCCCGCGCGCTCAAGGTTTACGTACACATGGTCGACACTGGCGACCGCGCCAAGGCCTATGCCATTCAGGAGCCGCTGGTGCGGCGCGTCGTCTCGTCGCAGTTCCCGTGGCCCTACCTCACACAGATCATCTGCGTCGGTACGCCGCAGGACTGCGTCGACCTGCTGCGGCGCAAGATCGAGGCCGTCGCGGCGACAGAGGTCATCCTCGGCGACTACGTCCTCGACGAGCGTCAGCTCGACCTCTGGGCCGAGAAGCTGCTGCCGCACCTGCATTGATGCCGGCGCTCGGCGGCATCACCTGCTCGTGTCCCGCATGACAGTGGGCGCCCGCCCGGTGCCGCGGAGCCTGGTATCAGCGCCCCAGCGCCGCGCGGATCGCCGCCTGGAGCGCGGCATAGTCAGGGACGCCGGGCAGGCGCTGGCCCTGGACGACGATTGTCGGCGTGGCGTTCACCCCGGCGCGCTGGCCAGCCGCCCGCTCGGCCATCACCCGCTCGGTGTGCTTGCGGCCGTCGACGCACGTGGCGAACAACCGCCCGTCCAGCCGCAGCTCGGCAGCCAGGCGCTTGAGCACGTCGGGGCCCGAGGCCGCGCGCACCTCCTGCTGGCGCTCGAAGACCAGGCGCCGATATGGCCAGAACTGCCCTTGGTCGGCGGCGCACTCGCTGGCCTCCGACGCCAGCACGGAACCGGGGGCGAGAAAGGCGTAGTGCCGGTGGAGCAAGCGCACCTGCCCGGCGTGGACCTCGTTCTCTTCGAGCTGTCGCCCTGGCCCGAGGGCGAAGAAGCGGCAGCCGGGTCAAAAGAAGTCGGCCCACTCCTCGACCACCACCGGCGCATTGGCCCGCCCCATCACGTTGCGGTCGACCGGCACGCCCGGCGTCGCCGTGGGCGGCGGCGGCGCCGCGACCACGCAAGCCGCGGCGCCGGCCGCCGCGATGACGATCAACGCTGCCAAGCGCATCGCGGGCTTCACGAGTCATGCCTCCGCTTCGACGGTGAAGCGGTAGTCCTCGATGACCGGGTTGGCCAGCAGCCGGCGGCAAATCTCGTCGGCTAGCGCGCCGGCAGCGGCCTCATCGGCCGCGAGCAGCCGTACCTCGAGGTACTTGCCGGCGCGCACGTCGCTCACGGCGCGGTAGCCCAGGTCGTGCAGCCCGCCGCGGATGGCTTGCCCCTGCGGGTCGTTGACGACCCGTTTGAGCACGACGACGATCTTGGCCAGCCAAGCTACGCCGTCTGGCACCGGTCCTTCTGGCATCTCGCTTGTCTCTCCTGTGAAAATGGCCTTGCGGGTGCGTGCCCCACCCCACCCCGGAAAGGGGTCCCAGAGGTCGCCTTCGGCGACCTCTGCACTCCCCGCCCGCCCTGCTCCCCCTCTCCAGCGCGGCTGGAGAGGGGGCCGGGGGTGAGGCCAACCCCCTGC
>JACQUS010000266.1 GCA_016210125.1 Chloroflexota bacterium
ATGGCCGTCTTGCCTACTCCGGCGTCGCCCAGCAGCACGGGGTTGCTCTTGGTGCGCCGCAGCAGCGTCCGCGCCACGCGGCGCACCTCCTCGTCGCGGCCGAAGACGGGCGTCAGCTTGCCGGCGCGCGCCAGCGCCGTCAGATCGCGGCCCAGCTCGTCGAGGGTGGGCGTGGCCGACGCGGCCGGCGCCGGGCGCGCGGGGCGCGGGGCGAGGTCGGCCGCCGGCGCAGCCGGGGCCTCCACCGCCGCGCTCGGTCGCACGGCGTGGAGCTGCGCCGCGAGCGTCGGCCCATCGTGGCCAAGGTCGCGCAGCGCGGCCGCGGTGGCCCCCTCGGCCGCGGCGCACACGGCGACCAGGAGGGCCAGGTCGTCGGCCGGCAGGGCCGCCGCGGCGCTCTCGGCGTCAACGGTCTGCAAGAGCCGCTGAAGGCGGGCCGACGGCTCGGGCACGCCGGCGAAGGCGGTACGCGGTGGGGCCAGGCGGCGCTGGAGCGCCGCACGCAGCGCGACGCGATCCACGCCGAGGCGCTCGAGGGCACGCGCGGCGGCGCCGCCTGGCGGCTCGCTCAGGGCCAGCAGCAGATGCGGGAGCCCGACGATGCGGTGGCCGGTGCGTCGCGCCTCTTGCACCGCGCGCTCCAGCGCGGCCAACGCCACCGGGCCGAAGTGCTCGTGCTCCACACCCTACCTCGCCCGTGGACGCCGGCTCACGCCCTAGGCGCAGTATAGCCCTGCTACCAGCCAAGCGCATCGCCGATGCCATCACTAACGGGCCTGGGTAGTACTCTATACCGCGCCGGAACAGCCGCTTGTACAGCCGGCGCAGGTGGGCTAGCATCGCGGTGCGCATCGGCGTCCTCGGCACAGCCAGGCCCGGAGCGCTGCAGGCCAGGCATCCGAGGATGCGCGCTTGCTGGGCCAGCTCGGCCGTCTCCGCCGTCGGTGCGCCTCGCGCATCCCGGCGGCGCTGGCGCCGTAGCAGCCGAGCATCGTGGAGCAACCCCTCGGTCTGCGGAAAGAGCCCCGACCCGCTAGTCCGCCCACTCGTCCCGAACCGGCGCAGGCAGGGCCGCGACCGCCGAGTCGCTCACTATCTCGCGCAACAGTTGGCGCAGATCATCGCCTAGGGAAAGCAGCAACTCCCACCCGTAGTAGTTCACCTTGTGGTTGTGGCGGAACGCGTAGGTGACTCCCTTGTAGGAGACACTCCTGTCCTGGCCGCGCTCGTGCCGGTACGCGCCGTTGTTGTGGACCGTGTTTCGCCCCAGTCGCCACAGTTCGAGGAGTGCCGCAGCCTCCGCGGGCTTAGCGCTGAGTCTTTTGAGTAGCGCGCTGTAAACCGATTGGAACTCCGCCAGGCCCCCCTTGGCGGCGGAAGGATCGAGTGCATGCAGGAGGACGCGGAGCGTGTTCTCCACGACCGCCGTGGTCGCGTGCAAGTAGCCGATCTTGAGCACGTTCAGGAAGTCGCGCGTCGACCGCGCTCGGTCGCACGGGGGTATGGTTGAACGGTACGGCCGAGAGGCCCACCACTCGTCAACCTCAAGATGCTCGGCAGTGAGTACCAGGCCGATGAGCGTGGGATTCCAGCACGTGAAGAGGCGCTGGAAACACGCCACCCGCGCGTCGTGCATGTCCCACGTAAGGTGGGCGGCCAGCACAGCGGCTCTGTCGTCCTGCGTCGCCGCGCACATGCGCTCGAGCTTCTTTCCGACGATCGGGAACTCCTTGTCCTTAAATGCCATCTTCGGTGTTCGACTCCCCCTGGTTACGTACCACGCGCCGGCCAGAAGAAGCGCCGTGAGCGCCAACAGCGCGATCCAGTGCCACGATGGTCGGCGCCTCCGCCGACCTTCCGGGTCACGCGCTGAGTATGGCGTCAGCGAGCGCGCCCTGCTCCACGGCACGACCGCACGCCGCGGCGAAGGGCCGCGTTCCCGCCGCGCTCCAGTATAGCCGCGCAGACGGCCGAGCGCAGCGGACCCCACCACGCCGTGCCGTCACCGGCGGGACCCCATATCTGGCCAGCGCCAGAGCAGCCGCTTGTGCCACCGGCACAGGTCGGCTAGCATCGCGGTGCGCGGCGAGGCTCCCGGGCATCCCGCGCCCGGGGCGCAGCGGCGTCGGCGTCGGAGGGTGGGGATGGCCGTCCTGATCACCGGCGGAGCGGGGTTCATCGGCTCGAACGTCGCCAAGGAGCTGCTGGCCGAGGGCGAGCAAGTCGTCGTCTACGACCGCGCGCCGGACAGCCCGCAGATGCGCCGCGTCCTCAGCGCGGACGAGATGGCACGCCTCACCGTCGTCGAGGGCGACATCCTCGACCTGCCGCGGCTCTTCGATACGGTGGCCGGACGGCGGGTCGAGCGCATCGTCCACCTGGCCTATATCCTCGCCATCGGCGACAACCCCTGGCAGGCGAGCCGTATCAACGTCGAGGGCGCGAATAACGTCTTCGAGGTGGCGCGGCAGTGCGGCGTGCGCCGCGTCGTCTGGGCCAGCTCCATCGCCGTCTTCGGCACCCAGGACCGCTATCCTGCCGGGCCCATCGTCAACGACGCGATGCACGACCCGCAGACGCTCTACGGGGCCTGCAAGGCATTCAACGAGCGCATGGCATACGCCTACCACGAGAAGTTCGGCCTCGACACCATCGGCCTGCGCTTCGGCTCGGGGTACGGCCCTGGGCGCGGCGGCGGCTTCGCCCGCTGGACGGTCGACCTGTTCGAGAAGCCGGCTCTCGGCCAGCCGGCGACCGTGCCCTTCGGCGACGCCATGATCAACTGGTGCTACGTCGAGGACGACGTGCAGGCCATCCTGGCGGCGCTACGGGTCGCGCGCCACAGCGCCCTGGCGTACACCTGCAGCGGCGAGGGCCGGTCCATGCGCGACGCCGTGGCTTACGTCAAGAGCCTGCTGCCTGAGGCACAGATTACCCTGGAGCCCGGGCGCTACGTCTACGCCTACGACTTCGACCGCGCGCTGGCCGAGGCCGACCTGGGCTGGACGCCGCGCTACACGTTCGAGCAGGGCATTCGGCGGTACGTCAGCCTGGTGCGCGGCGCGCACGGCCTGCCGCCCGTGTGAGCGCAACCGGGGAAAAGTTCCCGGCCGGTTGACCGCTTCGCCTCCGGCCCTCTAGTATGAGCCTGATCGGGTAGACGGGGCGCGCGAGCGACCGCGCGTCCGTGGTGGGAGGGAAAGGATGCGCGGTCTCTCTGCCGCTGTGCTCTGC
>JACQUS010000270.1 GCA_016210125.1 Chloroflexota bacterium
CGAAACGCTCCGCGATCCAGGCCCGGACCTCCTCGCCCGTCCGGAAGCGACCCGTCGCCACCTCCGCGGCGACGTCCGCCTCCTGCGCCGACGTCAGGAACGGCGCCTGGCCCGTGCCGCCCATCTGGTGCGCCTGCACCGCCGCCAGGCCGCCCGCCCCATACCACGCCACCCAGCGCTGCACCGTCCGGTAATGGACGCCCACGACCTCGCTCACCTCACCCAGCCTCCAGCCGTCGCGCAGCAGCCACAGCCCGTGCAACTGCGTGCGCAGCGCCGCGTCGCGCTCCGCCTGATACGCCGCCTTCAGCGCCGCCGGCGTATCCCCTTCCCGCCACGCGACCTCAAACGCTCGCCCCCGAATCCGCTCCTACCTCCAGCCGTGCTGGGCCAAATCATACGGCATCATCCGACTGGATAGGTATAAGCTCTTTGCGCGGAGGCGTTACTGTACCAGGCGACATGGTCGCACCGAGCGTGGTCACGGAATCGCGGAATCTTGGGCTGGTAGAGATAGAAAATGGCCTTCTGCAGCTTACGGATGTTGGCCGTAATTGGGGGGCCTAGAGCGGCCGAAACCTGACGCCTCCTGCTTTGTGTCCATGTTTGCCGAGGGCCTTCCCGTGGGGATCCTGGGGGACCGCACGCGAGGGCCCAGATCTTGCCAACTCATCGCTGTGCGCGCGGGCGCCCGCGTGGCCGCTCCGGCCGCTCGCTCGCGGGAGGCGTCTCGGCTGGGCGACCCTCCTGGGCCTCTGCCTGCTGAGCCAGCCGCGCCTCCAGTGCCGCTAGCGCCGCGTGCACGTCGCGCAGCGCTGCCTGCCGCGCCTGCTCAGAGGCATCCAGGTGGGCGTGGATCGCCTCGACGCTGCTCTGGATGGCCTGCAACTGCGCGACCACCTCGTCGTCGCGCACATCAAGCTCATCCACCTTCGCCTCGACGGCCCCGACCTGCGCCGCTAAGCGCGCGAGGTCGTTGCGTGACGGCAGGTTCAGCGACTTGAGGTACTGCTCCATCACGTCCATGAAGCGCTTCTGAAGCTGCCCGTGCGTGCTGAGGTAGGTCTCCATCTGCCGGCCGAGGGCCGCCGCGAAAGCCTCCGTGCCCATGCTCTCGGCCATCAGCTTCGACCAAGTCTCCATCTGGCTGTCGAGCGCCTTCCGCCAGGTTGCAAAGATATCGCCCGTGCTGCTTTCGCTCATGGTGACCTCCGGGCCGTCCATCTGATTGTAGGTGCGGCGACGCGGCGCTGTCCAACGGCCGGCCCGCGCCGCGATCAGTATGACCGCGGCAAGTCCAGCACGTGCTGCGCCAGGAAGTTGAGGATCATCTCGTTGGCGATAGGCGCAATGCGCGTCAGGCGTGCCTCGCGCCAGTAGCGCTCGACGTGGTACTCCTGCGCGTAGCCCATCCCGCCGTGGGTCTGGAGCGCGCGGTCGGCGGCCTCGAAGGCGAAGGTCGAGGCGACGTATTTCGCCGCGTTGGCCTCGGCGCCGCAGGGCTGGCCGCGGTCGTAGAGCCAGGCGGCCTTGCGCACGAGCAGCTCGGCCGCAGCCAGCTTGGCCCACGAGTCGGCCAGCGGGAACTGGATGGCCTGGTTCTGGCCGATGGGCCGACCGAAGACGACGCGCTCGCGGGCGTAGCGGCAGGCGCGGCGCAGCGCGGCGCGGCCCATGCCCAGCGCTTCGGCGGCGACGAGAATGCGCTCAGGGTTGAGGCCGTCCAGCAAGTAGTAGAAGCCGCGTCCGACTTCGCCGACGACGTCGCTCACCGGCACCGGCAGGCCGTCGTAGACCGTCTCGTTCGAGTCGACGGCGTTGCGCCCCAGCTTCGGAATCGGCCGGATGGTCACGTAGCGCGGGTCGAGGTCGGCCAGAAACAGCGTCATGCCGTCGGTGCGCCGCGTGGCCCGCTCGTAGGGCGTCGTCCGCGTCAGCAGCAGGATCTTCTGCGCCTCCTGCGCGTTGCTGGTCCACACCTTGCGACCGAAGATGCGATAGATGTCGCCGTCGCGCTCGGCGCGCGTGGTGATACGCGGCGTGTCGAGGCCGGCGTCGGGCTCGGTGACGCCAAAGGCGACGTTGATCTCGCCGCGCGCCGCCAGCGGCAGGACGCGCTGCTTCAGGTCCTCGTTGCCGTGCTTGACGACCGGATTGAGGCCGAAGACGATGAAGTGCAGCGGCGAGCAGCCGTTCATGCACGCGCCCGACGCGGCCACCTCCTCGAGCATGAGCGCCGCCTCGGTGATACCGAGGCCGCTGCCACCGTAGCCCTCGGGAATGGCGATGCCCAACCAGCCGCCCACGGCCATGGCGCGAAAGAAGTCCCACGGGTAGCGGTGCTCGCTGTCGCAGCGCCGCCAGTAGTCGTCGTCGAAGCGCGCGGCGATCTCGCGCACGGCGGCGCGCAGTGCTTCCTGCTCCGGCGTCAGCGCGAAGTCCATGCTCGGTCCTCCAGTCAGTGCAGTTCTCTCGGCTGACACGGCGCGCCCGCGGCCGCACCCCACCCGGAGGTGGTTCCAAAGGGGGCTGCGCCCCCTTTGGATTCCCCCGCTGCGCGCCGCCTCCTCCTCTCCGCTTGCGGAGAAGGGATCGAAGGAGCGAGGCGCATCCGCAATCCCATCATGCCTGATGATCGCCGTCCGCCGCACGCGACCGCAATCCCCGCGCGCCGGGCGCGCTGCGAACCGGACTGCGTGCCGGCCATCGGGCATTTGACGACACCGGAGGGCTGTGCCATCCTGGCCCGAGTGCCCTGAGTCCACCGCTTCACCCACCACCTTATGGAGCAGTGTACTGGTGATACACGCGAGCTGCACGCCTGCGGTTAGCATTATCGGTGGCACCGGCGGCTTCGGAGGGGCGCTGGCGCTGCGCCTGGCGTCCGTGGGCGTCGCCGTGGCCATCGGATCGCGCGACGCCGGCCGCGCCGCGGCAGCCGCCGCGGCGCTGGAGGAGCGCCTCGAGCGGCCGGGACTGGTCGTCGGCTACGACAACCCCACGGCGGCCGGCGCGGCGTCGATCGTCTGCCTGAGCGTCCCACTCGTCGCCCACCTGGACACGTTGCGCGCGATTCGCCGCGCGCTGCGCCCTGAGGCCATCGTCGTCGACAACACGGCGCCCTTGGCCACGGCCCTTGGCGGCCGGCCGACGCGCGTGGTGGGCCTGTGGGCCGGATCGGCCGCCGAGGAGGCCCGCGCCGCGCTGCCGGCCACGGTGCGCGTGCTGGCGGCGTTCCACACCATCGCCGAGCAGACGCTGGCGGACCTCTGTAAGCCGGTCGGAGAGGACGTGCTCATCTGCGGCGACGACGCCGACGCCAAGCAGGCGCTGGCCGCTCTCGTCGAGCGCATGCCCGGCGCGCGCGCCGTCGACGTCGGCCGGCTAGAGATGGCCCGCTACGTCGAGCCGCTGCCGGCGCTGCTCATCAGCATCAACCGCCGCTACCGCTGCCACGTCGGCATTCGCCTCACCGGGCTGCCGGAGGGCCCGCTTACGGGGGCGTGAGCCGGCTTTCGCCCGGCTCCGGCCGCTGCGCGCCGTCGCCATCGCCGAGCGCCGGGGCCATACGCTGCGGCGGTGGTTCCACCGAGGCGGGCGGTGGCGCTGCGCCCGCGCGCGCGAGCTCGGCCTGGAGGCGCGCGATCGTACCGTCGCGCTGGCGCACGGCGCGCACGTTGCCGATCCACGTGCCGAGTCCAAGGAGCAGCGCCAGGCCGGCACCGAGGGCAATGGAAATGAGCACGAGAACCGACAGCGCGACGTCGCGCAGCTCGAAGACGAGCACGCGCAAGGTGACGGGCGTGGTGTTCTGGACGGCGACGGTGGCGACGAGCAGGCTGAAGAGAAGCACCAGCAGGAACATTACTTGCAGCACGGCCGCGACCCGCTAGCCCAGCGGCCCGGTCAGGAGGGCCTCGACCTCGCTGCCGGCCGGCAGTGGCGCCGTGCCAGGGGCAATGATCAGTAGCGCGTTCGCGCCGACCATGGAAAGCAGGCGGTGTGAGGCCTGCACGCCGGTCGCCGTGGCCACGAGCCGCCCGTCCTGCCAGCGCACCGCCGCGCGCTGGTACTCGGTGCGGTCGGGGCTGGGTTTCGCCGGCTGCGCGAGGACGACGCGCGCCCGCGGTCGCTCGACGACCCGGGCGCCCATCAGCCGCAAGAGCGCCGGCCGCACGAAGACCTCGAAGGTCACCAGCGAGGACACCGGGAAGCCCGGTAGGCCGAAAACGAGCTTGCCATCGACCGTAGCGAAGGTGAGCGGCTTGCCGGGCTTGAAGCGCACGCGGCCCACGTGCACGGTGCCCCAGGCCTCCAGGATTTCCTTGATGAGGTCGCGGTTGCCCATCGAGACGCCGCCGGAGGTGATGAGCACGTCGGCGTGCTCCAGCCCGGCGCGCATCTTCGCCTCGTGCTCGGCGGCAACGTCGCGCGCGATGCCGAGCGAGAGTGGCAGTGCCCCGGTCGCGGCCACAGAGGCCATCACCGCGTAGCGGTTGCTATCGCGAATCGAGGCTAAGCGACGCGGCTCGTCCGGCTCCACGAGCTCGTCGCCGGTCGACAGCACGGCGACGACCGGCCGGCGGTGCACGGCGACGTCGACGACGCCGTTCGTCGCCATGATGCCGATCTCCGCTGGGCCGACGACCATGCCACGTTCCAGAACACTCTCGCCGGCGCCGACCGACTCGCCGACGTGGTGGAAGCCCTCTCCCGGCTGCGGCGCCCGCGCGAGGAGCACGACGTCGCCGTCGCGGGTGGTCTGCTCGACCATGATGACCGCGTCCGCGCCCTCGGGCAGCGGCGCGCCGGTGGTCACCCACGCCCCCTCGCCGGGCGCGAGCGGCCCCGGCGCCTCCTGTCCGGCGAGAATCTCGGCCACCACGCGCCGTGGCGCGGCGCCGTCATCCGTGCGCACGGCGTAGCCGTCGACCGCGGCAGAGCGGAAGGGCGGCAGCGGCTCCGGCGCGCGCACGTCCTCGGCCAGAACGCGGCCGAGCGCGGCGTCGAAGCGCACCCTCTCCGTCGCCAGTGGCCAGCACTGCGCCGTGATGCGCTCCTGCGCCTCCTCGACGGCGAGCAGTGGGTAGCGCGCGGCGGCGGCCAGGTGCATGGGCGCGCTCCTGACGACGCCGGCGAGCTAACGCGGCTCCCGGCCGGCCGAACGTGTCCGGCGACGTCGACTCTAGCCTGAAGTGTAGCCTGTCGGCGGCTGCACTGCACGTGTAGCCGGATACCGCGTGGGCCGTTGCGGCCATCCGGGCGCCGATGTACATTTTCGCGCAGATGGGGGTTGAGCTCATGGGCACGATTGACACCGTGCGCGCGCGTGACCAGTTCGCCGAGGTGGTCAACCGCGCGGCCTACGGCAAGGAGCGCATCATCTTGACGCGCCGCGGCAAGCCGTTGGCGGCCATCGTCCCGCTTGATGACGTCGAGTTGCTGCGCGAGCTGGAGGACCGCATCGACCTGGAGGAGGCCCGCGCCGCGCTGGAGGAGGTGAAACGGGAAGGAGCCGTTCCCTGGGAGAAGATCAAAGCGGATCTGGGCTTGTAGCCCTGCTCCGTGGCTTATCGCGTCGAGTTCTCGCGGCGCGCCGACCGAGACTTTAGGGCGCTTGCGCGGCAGGTACAGGAGCGGCTTCGACAGCGCATCGACGCGCTGGAGCGCGACCCACGTCCGGTCGACGCCGAGCGGCTCTCCGCCCAGGACCCACTCTATCGCATTCGCGCCGGAGACTATCGGATCATCTATGCCGTGCGCGACGACATTCTGCTCGTACTCGTCGTCCAGGTGGGCCATCGCCGCGACGTGTACCGGCGCATTCCGGGCTGATGTCGTGGGCGTGCCGTGCTCGTTGACCCGCGCACCGACGTGTGCGAGACTGCGGCCGGCAAGCCCTTCGGCCGCGAGCGCAGTCTCGCCAGCAGGCAAGTCGGAGCCATCGTATCGGCCGGGCCGGTTCCGCGCAGGCGCTGATGCCTGAAGGAGGCCGGAGTGAAGACATCCATGATCTGCAAGGGCTGCTGGTCTCAGCTTCACGTCCCAGTCGTCATTCGCGGCCCGCTCGCCATACCGTTCCGGGCGCTCGGCCTGGGGATAAGCCGGATGCACCCCAATCTGTGTACGCTTTGCGAGACTCAGTTTGCCAAGGCGAAGAAGGCCAAGCAGATTACCGTGAGGGTCAGTGTCCTGTTCGCTGATGTTCGAGGCTATACCACGCTTTCCGAGGTTTTGGAAAACCCAGCGATTGCTCGTCTGCTTAGCAGCTTCTACGAAAGGTGCGCCTCGGTAATATGGGAGAGGGATGGTCTGATCAACAAGCTTATCGGTGATGCCATGCTGGCGCTGTTCAACTTCCCTCTCGTACGCGAGGATCACGTTAGGCAGGCCGTGCAATCCGGTGTTGAGCTGCAACGGGCCTGTGCAGGAATAAAGGCCTCTCTCGGGCTGAGCGGCCAGGAGCTTGCGATCGGCGTCGGCGTCGGCATTCATACCGGTGACGTTTTGCTCGGCGAGGTGGGCGAGTTCTGTCGGGACTTTACGGCCGTCGGCTCGGTCGTAAACCTAGCATCTCGACTTCAGGGTGCGGCTGAGGCGGGCGAAGTGCTGGTCACCGAGGAGGTCTACCGGGAGGTAGCCGATCTCTTTCCTGCGGCCGAGGCTCGCTCGTACCACCTGAAGGGCGTCGAGCACCCGGTGAGTGCTTACAGCTTGCGGGCATAACGCATATCTGAGCCGCGGACGGAGCGGCACGATCCGAATCACGCCCGGGGGAGCGGGGCGATCTCCTCCGGCGACCTCCGCGCTCCCGGTCGAGCGCAGGCGAGCCGTGGGTCGGTAAGCGGCGGCTGGAGCGGCGCCGCATGCACGCGGAGCGCGCGGCAGCCCTACCCCCCGATGTACTGCCCCACCAGCGTGATCCGGTCGCCGGTGGTGAGCGGGCTGTCGAGCGAGTGGCTGATGTCAAGGACGGCGTCGTTGACGACGACCTCGATGTGCTCGCCCAGGTCGCCCGTCTGCGCGTCCCACAGCGCCTCGTCGAGCTGCGGATAGCCCGCGCTGACGCGGCGCAGCACGCTGCGCACCGTGTCGCCCGGCCGGAGGGTCTCGGCCAGGACGATGCGGCCGCTCCCGCTGCCGCCGACGAAGCGGTTCACCCAGCCAACGGACTCGATCGGGATGGTTGCCTGCTGGACGGTCATATCGGGCACCCCTTTGGCAAGAGCCGGCCAGGTCTGACCTCTCCCTCTTCCCTTCTCCGATTCGGAGAGGGGGAGCGAAAGGGTGAGGGCCCTCGGTCAGCGCGCGACGACCTGCTCGCCCCAGAGATCGCGCAGCACGTCCTCCAGCCCGTACTGGCGCAGCGTCTCCGGCGTCGGCCGGCCGCTAGCGCGGTCCCAGCCGACCAGCTCGTAGTACCGTGCCACCATCCGATCCCAGTGCGGCTTGATGTCCGTGCCGGCAACCGGGCCGTCCACCGGCGTCGACCAGTAGCGCGGCGACGGCTTCTCTAGGTCCGGCCCGTGCACGCCGCAGCGGAGGTTGAAGGCGCGGAAGAGGTGGGCGATGCGCCGGCCGATGGCCAGGGCGTCCGGCAGGTGGAGGTCCGCTCCGGTCGTCGCGTTCACCGCCTGAGCGACCAGCTCCATGCTGACGCGCGTGGTGAAGATGCAGGCGCCGATGGAGTCGTCGAAGTCGCGCCGCCCGAGGCCTGTGGCCACCGCGTGCGCCGTGTCCTCCGGGTCGAAGGGATTGCGCCGCGCCGGGACGCCCAGCTCGACGGGGTGGAAGAGCGGCCCGGTGCCGAGCGTGCCCGTGCTGGAGACGCAGGTGTCCAACATCTCCTCCCACCGCGCGCGGTGGTCGTGGCCGCGCGGCGCGGCGCCCTTCTGCGTGAACACACCGGCCGAGTACCACGGCTCTCCCTTGGCCTCGCAGAAGCGCTTGACGCCCTCGGCCAGCAGGTTGCCGATGCCGTGGCGCTGGCAGATGAGCCGCAGGAGACGGTCGGCGGCCTGCGCGTCACCCCATGGCAGCTCGAAGCCCAGCTCCTCCTTGGTGAGCCAGCCCTTCTCGTAGCCCTCCATCGCCAGACCGCAGACCCACCCGAACTCGTTCACGTCGACACCGGCGCGGTCGACGCGCGTGTTCAGCCAGGCCGCGCCGACCGGGTCGGTGCAGCCGATGGCCGCGCCGCAGCCCGAGAAGCCCTCGTACTCCGGCTCGTCGACGATCTCGCCGGCGTGCGGGCCATCGGTAATCACCGACTGGTGGCAATGGTGCATACCGCAGGCCGAGCACTGGTGGCCGCGGTGCGGGAAGAGCGCGCGAATCGCCGGCGCGGCGTAGCGCTCGAGCTGCTCGTCGCCGCCGGGGTAGACGTTCGTCGTGTAGTTCTTGATCGGCAGCGCGCCGAGCTTGCCCAGGTTGACGACGCCCGGCAG
>JACQUS010000271.1 GCA_016210125.1 Chloroflexota bacterium
CTCGTCCTGCTGGGCGTCGGAAGCCTCGTCCTGGTCGTGCGCACGCGCGGCCGCATCGTTATCGTCTGGGGCGAGCGCTGGCCCGGCGGCGACGACGGTCCGATGATCGTGCGCCTTGGCGGCCCGCCGCACGAGCTGGCGCCGCCCTCGCCGTGGGAGCAGGAGCTACGGCGGCGCCTCCAGCGTCGACTCGTCGCCCTGCCGCCCGCTACGCGCACGCCCTCCGCGCCGGCCTCGGTCGTTCCGGCGGCGCGCCCGGCGCCGCCGCTCGAAGCCGCGCTGCTGGCCGATGGGCGCTATCGCCTCCTCCCGCCGCCGGCGCCGCGGCAGGACTAGACTCATGGGTGCGTCGATTCGCGATCCGTATCAGGTCCTCGGCGTGAGCCCGGGCGCCTCGACCGAGGTCATCGAGAGCGCCTACCGCCGCCTCTGCTTGCGCTTTCACCCCGACGTCAACTCGCATCCCGAGGCCGAGCGGCGCATGAAGGAGATCAACGCCGCCTACGAGCTGCTGGTGCGCCGCCGGCGCGCGACGCGCGATGACCCACCTGTCGACCCGCTATCGCGCAGCCAGACCTACCGGCCCCGTGCGGCGCGCGGTGGCACGGCGCGCCCTGGTGCGCCGGCACTCTTCGTCCCGCAGACGCAGCTCGACCTCGGCGAGGTCGCGCTGGGCGAGACGCCACTCGGCCGCGTGGACGTGCGCAACGTCGGCGGCGGCCTGCTCCACGGCGTCGTCAGCGCGTCGGAGGGCTGGCTGCGCTTCACCCCGGCGACGTTCGACGCCAATCGACTCACGGTGCAGGTCTTCGCTAGCGTCTCGATGCTGGCGCCGGGCGAGGTCCACCGCGCGACGCTCACCATCCGCACCAACGGCGGGACGGCCCAGGTCGAGATCCAGGCGCGGGTGCGCCGCCCGGCCGGGCCAGAGGCGGTGCTCCAGCCCGCGCACCTGCTGCTCGGCAATCTGCCCCACGGGCTCGTGACCGCGGCGACCGTCGAGCTGCGCAACGGCGGCGCCGGCACGCTCCACGGCACGGCCGCGGCGCACCAGCACTGGCTGCGCGTCGAGCCGGCGCGCTTCGTCGGCAACCTGCTGACGCTGACCGTCGCCGTCGATCTGCGCCCGCTGACGCCGGGACTCGACCACTACAGCGCCGTCGAGCTGTGCACCAACGCCGGCACGGTGCGGCTGCCGGTGCAGGTCTACGTCGCCCCGCGTCGCGGGCTGCCGGCGCACGCCGCCGTCCAGTGGCGCGCGGTGGTCGCCAGCGGCCAGCTCTTGCTGCGCCGCCTCATCTCGCTCGTGCGGTGAGCCGTGGCGCCCGTGTTGAGCGTCGCCGCCTTGGTCAGTGCCGGCGACACGCCGCGCCGCGCCGGGGGCCGGCCGCGCGTGGTCGGCGCGCTGCTGACCATCGGCTCGGCCACGACTGCGCCCCAGCGCCACGGCCTGCCGAGCTGGTCCTCCGCGCCCACGCACGACGATACGCCGTCCGATGGTCTGCTGGCGCAGCTCGAGGACGCCTTGGTCGACGAGCTGGAGAGCGCCGAGGCGGCAACGCTGCCGGCCCCGCGCCTGGGGCTGCTGCGCACGCACCTGCTCGACGTGCGCGCGGCGCGTGAGCGCCGGCGCCTGGCGGCGGCGGTCGAGCGCTCAGAGGCGTCGAGCGGCGCTGCGGCCGCGGGCCCGTCGGGTGCTCCGGCGGCGGGTGCTCTGGCAGGTGCTACAATGGCCGGCGTGCCGCTGCGCCGCCTGGCGCAGGCGGTCCGTTGGGCCTCACCCGGCGTGCTTGGGCTGCTCGTGAATGCCGTCGCCTAGTAAGCTACGCTCGCTCGCCATTCTGCCGCTGGCCGTGCTGGCCGGCTTCGCGCTCTCCTTCGCCGCCTTCCAAGTCGCGCAGCGCCTCCAGGCGCCGCCGGTCGAGGAGGCCGAGGAGGCCGAAGAGGGGGCGCCGACGCCGACAGCCACGCCGACGCCCGAGGCGACGCCGACACCGCAGCCGCCGGGTCCCTTCGGCCTGCCCTTTCGCCCGCCGGCGGTGACCCTGCCCTTCACCGTGCCGGTGGCGTCGTCGCCGCCGCTCACCGTGCCGGTCGGCGCGCGGCTGCCGTTCATCAGCCCGCCGGAGCCGACGGCGACGCCCGGGGCCAGCCCCACGCCGCCAGCCGCCCCGGCTCGCCGTGGCACGCCGACCCCACGCCCGCCCACGGCGACGCCGTCGCCGACGCCGAGAGCCACCGTGGCGCTGACCGCCTCGCGGCCGGCGCGGCAGTACGCCGAGCGCGTGGCGCGCTCGCTGGAGCAGCTCGCCACGGCACAGCAGCGCTACGCCACGCTGCGCTACACCTGGCGCCCTGGGCGCGACGCGGCGAGCATCGGGCGCACGGCGCTCGACCTGCACGACCTAGCGCGGACGGCGCAAGCGCAGGCCCAGGCGCTGGAGCAGCCTGCGCCGCCGCCGGGACTCGAGGAGCTGAGCCGCAAGAGTGCTGTGGCCTGGGAGGGACTGGCGCAGAGCGCCGAGCAGCTCGCCTGCGTTGTCCTCAGCGATGGCCGCGACCGCGGCTGCCTCCAGCGCGCCAACGAGGCTCAAAGCCAGACGCGCGAGGCGACCAGCGAGGCGGCGCTGGTGCTGGCGCGCGTCGCCGACGTCGTGCGCATGCCGACGCCGACGCCGACCCCGAACCTCAGCAGCTACTGGATGGCCGTCGCGCCTCGCCTGGAGGCCATGCGCAACGCCGCCGACGTGATTGCCGTGGTGGTGAACACGCACGCGCGCGGCGAGGTGGACAACCAGGAGGTCTGCCGGCTGCCGGCGTACCTGGCAGCTTTCGCCGATGGCCAGACGCTCGCGCCGCTGCCGCCGCCGGCCGGGTGGGAGAGCTTCCACGCCGCGTTCGTCGCCTGGACGAGCCTGTACGCCGAGGGCCTGACCAGCCTCGGACGCTTCTGCGCCGCGCTGCCGGCGACCACCGGCACGCCGACCCCGCAAGCCCGCGGCACGCCCACGCCGCCGGCGTCGCCGGACCTGGACAGCGCACGTCGCAGCTTCATTGCCGGCGACGCCGAGCGCGACCGCTTCGAGGGCATCCTGGCCAACCCACCGCAGCAGGCGGCGAGCTGAGCAGCCCTGGCCCCGCCGCTGCGCAGCGCGCGCACCGCAGCCGTCCGCCGGGCGGAGACGAGCGGTGGCGCGCCTGGTGGTGCGCTCAGGCGCCGGGCGGACGGTAGCTGACCGATTTCCTCGTCGCTTGGTCGATCTCCTCGGGCGCCAGGAGGACGGTCGTTCTGACCTGGACGGCCCCGCTGGCGCTCGCCACCAGCGACGCGGCGGCGACCGTGGCGTTGTCCGGCGCATCGATGATCGTGAACACGTCGGTCTCGCCGAAGGCGAAGTAGAACGCCTCGACCTTGCCGCCTAGAGC
>JACQUS010000272.1 GCA_016210125.1 Chloroflexota bacterium
ACCTCGTGCAGGGCGCCCAGCCAGGCGAGCGCGGCCAGCCGCGCGTCGAGCGGCTCGATGGCGCCGGCGGCGACGGCGCGCTCGAGGTGCTGGGCGATGAAGGCGGCGATACGCCCGTGCACGTCGAGCAGCTTGCGATCGACGGCCGGCCCGCAGCCCACGGCGTCGATGAGCAGGATCTTGGCCAGCGAGCGGTGGCGGGCGAAGGTGCCGAGCACTGTGCCTAGCGCCGCGTCGGCGCGGACGACGGGGTCATCGGCGCTGGCGATCGCCTTGTCGACGGTGCGCAGCAGGCGGTCGGCCAGGGCGTCGATGAGCGCGAGGAAGAGCTGCTCCTTGCTCGGGAAGTGAAAGTAGACGGCGCCTTTGGACGTGGCCGAGACGCGGACGATCTCGTCGACCGCGGCGTCGTGATAGCCCTTGGCGCTGAAGACGTCGGCCGCGGCGTCGAGGATGCGCTGGCGGGTCTGGTCGGGCGCGCGCGGGGCCACGAGCTGCCTCGTCAAACCGACTGGTCGGTCTGATCATAGCCGGCCGGTTCGCGGTCGTCAACCGGCGGGCTGTCCTCCGCTTCAAGGATGCGCAGGAATGTCGTCGCGTTGACGACCCGTGTGCCCTGATACTCGCGCAGCACGAGCAGGTCGGCGTCCTCTGTTACCAGGTAGTCGGCCGCCGCGGCAGCCGCCGTGGCCAGAAACTTGTCGTCGCCGGGATCGCGCGACACCTGAGGGATCGACGAGAGGGCCACGACCTCTGCCTGACCGAGGAGGGCGACGATCCTGGCGAGGTCCAGGCCGCGGAGGTGGCGAAACTTGCGCGTGAGCTCCGGGCGGTGCAGAACCTCCAGGATCTCGGCGATGACAGGCCGGGAGACACAGAGCCGATAGCGATGCGTGTGCGCGAAGGCGAGGCGTCCGCACACGCTGTGCGGGTTGATGAGGCTGCGGACGAAGACGACGGTGTCGAAGACGACCCTAAGCACCTTGCTGTCGCGCGGCAGCCAGCGCCTGGTCGATGGCCGCGTCGACCTCCTCCTCGCTGAGCTGAGCCGCCTCCTCGCGTACCGCGGCAAGCTGCTCGTACAGCTCCTTGAGCCACGCCGACCCGGCCGCTGTCTCACCCAGCCGCAGGGGCCTGATGCGCAGCTCCTCGCCGTCGAGGGTCACTTCGAGCACGCTGTCTTCGGTGATGCCGAGCCGCTTGCGGAACTCGACTGGGATCGTCACCTGGCCACCGCGCAACTGCCGGATGATGCGGCGGACGCGCTGATGTTCCTTCACCTCGCACCTCTCTGCGTTTTTGGAATTTAGTGAAATATGATTTCTGTAACTATAACCGATTGCGACGTCGCCGGCCAGGGCGACGAACTGCCGGCGGTGATTTGACAGCACCCGGCGCAGCCCGTACCGTAGCGGCAGACCGGGACCCGTGAGGGAGCACCATGATCGTCGACTTCCGCTATACCGCGCCCATTCCCGACGCGCTCGCGCACTACCTCGACCCGCAGCCCTACCAAACCGGCTACGCCGAGGTGTACGGCAGCAAGGTGTTCGGCCGCGACAACCCTGAGGTCCACCCGATGGCCGCCGAGGAGTTGGTCGCGCGGCTCGACCGCGACGGCGTGGACATCGCCCTGCTCAAGGCCCCGGTGCCGGAGACCGTCGCTGCCTTCGCGAAGGGCTACCCCAGCCGGCTGATCTGCTCCACCTCTGCCGACCCGCGCCAGGGCTCCGCGGCGGTCAGCAAGATCGAGCGCGCGGCCAGCGAGCACGGCATCCGCGCGGTCAATGTCGCTCCCTTCCAAGTCCAGCTCCGCGCCAACCACAAGAAGTTCTTCCCCATCTACGAGCGGTGCGCTGCGCTGGGCCTAGCGGTTCTGGTCCACACGTCGATCAACTTCAGCCGCGACCGGCTGCTCGACTTTGGCCGCCCGATCTACCTCGACGAGGTCGCCGGAGAGTTCCCCGACCTGCGGCTCGTGGCCGTCCACGGTGGCTGGCCCTGGGTGCTGGAGATGGTCGCCGTCGCTTGGCGGCACCCGAACGTGTACATCGAGATCTCCGGCGTGCGGCCAAAGTACATCGCCACGCCCAACAGCGGCTGGGACCCGCTGCTCGTCTACGGCAACGGCATCCTGCAAGACAAGGTGCTCTGGGCCTCGAACTGGCCGATGGGTACGCCGCGCGAGGGCATCGACGGCGTGCGGGCCTTTCCGCTGAAGGAGTCGGTCAAGGAGAAGTGGCTGGGGCTGAACGCCGCGCGCGTCCTCGGCCTGCGCTGAGGCTGGGAAGAGCGCTGGCGGATTTCGCCGCGCCTCCTCCGGCAGGAATCCGACGGGGGCTTCGCCCCCTTTGGATCCCCCTCTTGCCGCGCTTGCGGCACGGCGCAGGCCGTGCTACGCTCCCGCCGGGACGACGCGAGCGCGCACGGCTCGGGCTCCGGTGTGCGGCCGGCCCGTGCCACGCGGCACCGCGGCGGCCCTGGGCGCAGCGAAGCGTCCGTTGACAGACAGGCTCCGGCGCGTGGACGTTGGCGTCGGGGCACACAGCGAGGAGGCATCGGGATATGCGACGTTCGTCACTGCTCTTGGGCGGTCTGGTCGTGCTGGCGCTGCTCGCGCTGGCTTGCGGCCCGGCCGCGCCCGCCGCCCAGCCGGCGAAGCCGGCGACCGAGCCGGCCAAGCCCGCAGCTTCGGCGGCCGAGACGAAGCCGGCCGACCCGGCGCAGGCGGCCCAGCCGGCGAAGCCGGCCGCGCCGGCAGCCCAGCCGGCCACGAAGGGGATGCGGCAGATCGTCCACGGCACCAGCCAGCTCAGCTCGGCCT
>JACQUS010000279.1 GCA_016210125.1 Chloroflexota bacterium
CACAAGCGCTTCATCAGCCACGCGCGCGGCGCGAGCGTGCTCCTGCTGCTGGCCAAGACCGATCCTGAGGCGCGGGGGCTGAGCCTGCTCGATCTGGAGCGCGAAGGCCAAGGCTTTCGGCAGCTCATGGACGGGCTGGAGGTCGGCCGTGTGGCCGTCGCTGCGGCGGCAGTCGGTCTGGCGCGCGCGGCGCTCTGGGACGCCGTGGCCTACGCCCGCCAGCGCCGCGCCTTCGGCAAGCCGATCGGCGAGCACCAGGGGCTGGCCTTCCTGCTGGCCGACCTCGCCGCGCGCATCGCCGCGGCCCGGGCGCTGGTGCTCGCCGCGGCGCGGGCCAAGGCGCGCGGCGGGCGGCACGACCTGGAGACGTGTATGGCCAAGCTCGTTGCCAGCGAGACGGCCGCGCGCGCGGCCCTCGACGCCATACGCGTCCTGGGCGGCAACGGCTACCTGCAAGACTTCGACGCCGAGCGCTACTATCGTGATGCGCCGATTTTCATCGTCGGCGAGGGCACCAACGAGATCATGAAGCAGATCATCGCCGCGCGCCTCTTGGCCGGCGAGCCGGATCCGGACTGGGTGTGAGCGATGCCGGCGCGCGCGACCGTCTGCCTCTCCTTCGACTTCGACGCCGTTGCGCTCTGGCTGACGACCTTCCGCGCGACCTCGCCCTCGGCCATCTCGCGCGGCGAGTTCGGTGCGCGGGTCGGGCTGCCGCGCGTCCTCGACCTGCTGGGGGCGCGCGGCGTGCCTGCGACGTTCTTCGTGCCGGGGGCTACGGCGGAGCTCTACCCCAGCGCGGTGAGGGCGATCGCCGCGGCGGGCCACGAGGTGGCGGCCCACGGCGATCGCCACGAGCGCCACGCGCGGCTCGACTACGAGGCCGAGCGTGAGGTCATGCGCCGCGGCGCGCAGGTGATCGAGCAGGTGATCGGCGCGGCACCGCTGGGCTTTCGCTCGCCGAGCTGGGAGCTGGGGCTGAACAGCATTGCCATCCTCGAGGAGCTGGGCTTCCGCTACGACAGCAGCATGATGGCCGACGACTTCCGACCCTACCGCCCGCGCGCCGGCGACCGCATCTCCGACGACAGCCAGCTCGTCCTCGGGCGCGAGAGTCGGCTGTGGGAGCTCCCGGTCGCCTGGGAGCTGGATGACTTCCCATACTTCTGCTTCCATCCGTACCCGTACTACGTCGGCACGCGCACACCGGACGAGGTCTACGGGCTCTGGGCCGGCGAGTTCGACTTCATGTACCGCGCGGTCCCAGGCGGCGTGCTCACGCTCACGCTGCACCCGCAGCTCGTCGGCCGCGGCCCGCGCCTGGCCATGCTCGACCGCCTGGTGCGGCACATGCAGGGGCACGACGGCGTGCGCTTCAGCCGGCTGATCGACGTGGCCGCCGAGCTGGATCAGGACGCCGGAGCATGACCCCCGCAAGCGTGTCGCGCTTTCCGCACCTGTTTTCGCCCTTCCGGATCGGCGATCTGGAGCTGCGCAACCGCATCGCTATGTCGGCCATGGGCGGCGGGCTCAGCAGCGCGGACGGCCGCCCGAACCGGCGGCTGATCGACTACCTCGTCGAGCGCGCGCGCGGCGGCGTGGCCCTCGTCGTCGTCGAGGCGACGAGCGTGCTGCCGGAGATGCGCTACACGCCGCGCCAGCCGAGCCTGGCAAGCGACGAGGTGCTCCCGGCCTGGCGGGCGCTGGCGGCCGCCGTGCAGGCCGCCGGGGCGAAGGTGGCCATCCAGCTCCACCACCCCGGCAAGGCCGCACTCGGCTGGACGCGCGGGCCGATCGTCGCGCCCTCGCCGATTCCCTGGCGGACGGTCGGCCAGGTGCCGCGCGAGATCACCCCGGAGGAGATCGCCGCCCTGGTCGCCGCCTTCGGCCAGGCAGCGCGACGCGCGCGCGAGGCCGGAAGCGACGCCGTCGAGATCCACGCCGGCCACGGCTACCTCTTCGAGCAGTTCCTGTCGCCCTACGCCAACTGCCGCTCTGACGCCTACGGCGGCCCGCTGCGCCCGCGCGCGCGCTTTCTTCTCGATGCCGTCACCGCCATCAAGACGGCTGCCGGGGCCGATTTCCCGCTGCTCGTGCGCCTCAGCGCCGAGTCGTACGTCGACGGCGGCGTCACGCTGGACGAGACCGTGGAGCTGGCCCGTTGGCTGGAAGAGGCCGGCGTGGACGCGCTGCGCATCTCCGGCGGCAGCCACGACCAGCGCCTCCCGGTCATGATCCCGCCAGTCGGCGTGCCGCGCGGGCTGTTCTGGACCTTCTCGGCGCGCATCAAGCAGGTCGTGCGTGTCCCGGTCGACGCCGCCGGGCGCATCGACGGCCCCGGGCTGGCCGAGGACATCCTCGCCGCCGGCCAGGCCGACTTCGTCTCGCTCGGCCGGCCGCTGCTGGCCGATGCGCACTTCGCCCGCAAGGCGGCCGAGGGCCGGCCGGATGAGATCCGCCGCTGCATCGCCTGCAACCAGGGGTGCATCGACCGCGTGGTCGACCCGCGCTTCAAGGAGATGACCTGCCTGGTGAATCCTGCCGCCGGTCGCGAGTCGCCGGAGCTGGTCGCTCCGGCGCGCCTGCCGCGGCGCGTGGTCGTAGTCGGCGGCGGCCCGGGCGGGCTGCAAGCGGCCATCACGCTCGCCGAGCGCGGCCACGGCGTGACGCTCTTCGAGCGCAGCCGGCGACTCGGCGGCGAGATGGCGCTGGCCTGGCTGCCGCCCGGCAAGGAGGACTTCCGCTGGGCGGTCGCGCACTGGCTGCGGCGGCTGTCGCAGCTCCCGATCGAGGTCGTCCTGGGCCACGAGGCCGGCGTCGATGACGTGCTCACGCTGGCGCCGGAGGCGGTGGTCCTGGCCACCGGCGCCGAGCGGCAGGCGCCGGCACTCGCGGGCGACGCGGAGGGGCCGGCCTGCTGCTCGCTCTTCGCAGCGCTCGACGACGGACCCGACCTCGGTCAGGCCGTGGCCGTCGTCGGCGCGGCCTGGGCCGGGGCCGAGGCCGCGGAGCTGTGGGCCAGCGAAGGCCGGCAGGTCGCCATCGTCGAGCCGGGCAATGGCGTCGCCTGGGAGATGAGCGCTGTGACGCGGCGCTGGTTCACGCGTCAGCGCCTCGCCGAGGCCGGCGTGCGCGTGCTGACACGCGCGCGGCCGCTGCGCCGCCTGCCGGACGGCCTGCTCGTCCTGACCCCGGACGGTGAGCTCGTCGTTCCGGCGACGACGGTCGTCTTCGAAGGTCCACGCGTCCCGCGCGATGCGCTGGCCGCGGCTCTGCGCGGGCGGGTGCCCCAGCTCTATCTGGTCGGCGATTGCGCGGAGCCGCGTACGGCGTTCGAGGCCGTTCGCGAGGGCTTCGAGGTCGCGCGGCGGCTTTAGACGACGTATGCTGCTCTCAAGACGTATGCTGCTCTCAATAAGACGTGGGGGGCGCGGTCGACGCCCGGATGTACGCTCACAGAGGATGAACGGCGACGCGGGGAGCAGCGAGCCCCCCGGCCGCTCGCCGAAGTGAGCTGCCTTCGGCGACCTTCCCGACGGGGGCGAACGGTCGGTGCGCCACGGCGCACCGGCGCGTATGAAAACCGGTGTGCAGAGGCGACGGTAGTCCCCTCTGCGGTTCAGCTCCGGGGCGAGGTGGGGCAGCCCGCCAGCGCCGTATGCAACCTCGAATAGGAGTGCCGAGATGGCTAGGCGCGTCGGCATCATGGACGTCACGCTGCGCGATGGGCAACAGTCGCTTTGGGCCACGCGCATGCCGACGTGCGTCATGCTCGGCGTCGCGGACGACCTCGACCGCGCCGGCTACGACATGCTCGATCTCAGCGCGGCGGTGAACTTCGACACCTGTGTCCGCTACCTGAAGGAGGACCCCTGGGAGCGCCTGCGCCTCATGCGCCAACGGCTCCAGCGCACGCCGATCAACGCCTGGATGCGCAGCCGCAACTTTATCAGCTTCGACATGATGCCCGACGACGTGATGGCCCTGGTCTACACACGCCTGCACGCCAACGGCGCGCGGCGCATCTCGATCTTCGACGGGCTGCACGACATGAGCCACATCGGCTTCGGCGCGAAGGTCTGCAAGCAGCTCGGCTTCTACGTCGCCCTCGCGGTGACCTTCTCCATCAGCCCGGTGCACACCGACGCATACTACGTGCGCAAGGCGCAAGAGCTGATGGCCATGGGCGCCGACGCGCTCATCCTGAAGGATCCGGCTGGGCTGCTGACGGTCGACCGCGTGCGCACGCTCGTCCCAGCGCTGCGGCCCGTCGCCGGCACACGGCCGCTCGAGCTGCACATCCACTGCCTGACGGGCATCGGCCCCCTGGCAGCGCTCGAGGCCGTCGAGCTGGGCGTCGACGAGGTGCACACGGCGATCCCGCCGCTGGCCGACGGCGCGTCGCACCCGTCGGTGTTCAACATCGTCGAGAACTTGCGGCTGATGGGCTACGAGGTCGAGCTGGACCTCGAGCCCTTGCGGCAGGCGTCCGCCTTCCTCACGGCCGTGGCGCGGCAGGAGCGGCTACCCGTCGGCCAGGTGGCGCAGTACGACCTCTTCCACTACCAGCACCAGATCCCCGGCGGCGTCATCTCCAACCTGCGCCGGCAGCTCCGCGACGCCGGGATGGAGGACAAGCTGCGCGCCGTGCTGGAGGAGATCCCCCGGGTCCGCGAGGAGCTGGGCTGGCCGATCATGGTCTCGCCTTACTCGCAGTTCGTCTCCGTCCAGGCGCTGCTGAACATTATGTGCGGCGAGCGCTACCGGACGGTGCTGGACGAGGTCGCCAAGTGGGCCTTCGGCTACTACGGCCAGCTCGAAGCGCCGGTCGACCCGCAGGTCATGGACAAGATGGCGGAGCGCGCCTCGCCGCGCATCAGCCGCCAGCCCGCCCCGCCGGAACCGTTGCTCCCGGCGCTGCGTCGCGCCTTCCCAGAGGCCGACGAGGACGAGCTGGTGCTGCGCGCGTTCTTCAAGGGCCGCCAGGTCGACGACATGCTCGCCGCCCAGCCGATGAACCTGGTCTACGAGTTCCGGCGCGACGCGGTCCAGCTCGTGGAGCGGCTCATGTCGATGAGCGAGACGGGGCGCGTCGCGCTGAGCACGATGGGCCTGGAGCTTGCCTGGCAGCGGTGAGACAAGACGGCCGCCCGTGCGTTTGCACGGGCGGCCGTCGCTGATCGCTGCGCTACGAGCTTACGGGACGATGCGCACGCTGTCGCAGCCCTCGAAGTAGACGTTGCCGCTCGTCCGCCCCGTCAGGCACCCCTGCGTCGAGCCACTCGTCAGGCTCAGCGCCTGCGTGTCGAAATGGTACACCACGTCGAGCGACCCATCGCCGTTCACGTCCTGCGGCGACCCACCGATCGACAGCGCCGCCGCGCCAGCGAACACCACCGTCGAGCGCACGATCGTCGTGGCATCTAGCGCCACGCCGCTATACGTCCCGCCCAGGATGCCCACCGGCACGTTGCCGCGGCTGCGCAGGTTGATGCTGTTCGGGTCGCTGCCCGGCTTGATGTCGATGCGCACCACCAGCCGCTTGACCTCCACCGTCAGGTCGTCGCAGCCCTTCCCGTTGTCCTTATCCGTCACGCACACCTTCACCGTGTACGTGCCGGGAACGAAGTACTGGTGCGAGCCGGTCACCACGCCAGCACCTTGCGCGTTCGTGCTGCCGCTGCTGGCCGGGCCGTCGCTCCAGTCGATGGTGTAGGTCCACGGCGCGTCGTTGACACCCGGATCCGTGAAGCCCGCGCTCACGCTCAGGCTCTGGCCCGAGTACAGCGTCGCGTCGGCCCCGGCGTTGACTGTCGGCGCGACGTTGTTGATGGTGACGCTGGAGCTGTACTCCGTCTCGCCGCCGTCTTTGTCGCGAATCTTGCCCTTGACCGTGCGCGTGCCGTTGTCCGTCGTCGGGCAAGAGGCGCTATTCGCGGCGCCGTAGGCGCCATAGCCCGAGCCGCAGTCGAACGCGTAGCTGAAGCCGGCCGCCGTGTCCACCGGCGACGGGTCCGACGCGCCCGTCAGCGACAGGCTGATCGGCGAGCCCTCGTTCACGCTGGACGGCGCGTTGAACGTCGCCGTCGGCGCGTCGTTGTTGACGACCACGGAGGCGATGTACTCGCTCTCACCGCCGTCCTTGTCGCGAATCTTGCCC
>JACQUS010000280.1 GCA_016210125.1 Chloroflexota bacterium
GCGCAGTAGTGGCACTTCGCTGCCGTGTGCGTGTTGGGGTCGATGTAGATAGCGTCGTAGGGGCAGGCCTGCATACACGACTTGCAGCCGATGCAGCGCTCCGAGGCGAAGTCGACGATGCCGTCGGCGCGCTTGAACAGAGCGCGCGTCGGGCAGATCTCGATGCACGGCGCGTCGTCGCAGTGGTTGCAGCGCAGCACGGCGAAGTGCCGCCGCGTGTTGGGGAACGTGCCCTTCTCGACGTACTTGACCCACGTGCGGAACGAGCCGAGCGGGACTTCGTTCTCGGACTTGCAGGCAACTGTACAGGCGTGGCAGCCAATACACTTGCGCTGGTCCAAGACGAACCCATAGCGCACTGGCGCACCCCCTTGTGCGTTCTAACGCCCGAGTATAGGAAGATCGGCGATTGCACTGCAAATAGAAATTCCATTGCGGCGCCATAAAGGCTTATTTATACCGTCGGCAGACTAATATCAATCGCTTGATCGGCAACGGACCGCTAGCTCGGCTCGTCCAGGAACGTGACGTGCCGCCACCTGCGCAGAAGCAGATACAGCAGCACGGCGGCCAGGATCAAAGCCGGGACGGCGAGGACGAACAGCCAGCCGGGGATCGCTTGGAGGACGTAGTCCAGGAGCAGGTGCACCAGCGGATCATCGCCGGCCACCGGATCGTGCGCCAGCGCCGCGCTGGTCGTGCCGAGCAGCGCCGCCAGCGCGAGCAGCAGGCTGAGCGCTAGGCGCACGGCCGGCCGGGAGCGTGCAGACCACTTTGCCGTGAAATCACGCTCGTTCGGGCTGCGGTCAGGGGAGTCCAGAGGGGGCTTCGCCCCCTCTGGGAAACCTTCTTGGGGTAGGGTGGGGTCGCGCCAGCGGCAACCGCGATGCTGAGCGCGCGGGACCGCGATTACCGCGCCCATGGCCGCAGCGTCCGCGTCGCCCGCTCGTCGAGCATCGCCGCCATCGCCGAGGCGACGACCAGCAAGGCGATGATGATGCTGAACGGAATCTGGTAGCTGCCCGTGAGGTCGTGGAGCACACCGCCGAGGAGCACGCCGACCGCGTCGCCCACCTGGTGGCCGAAGGAGATCAGCCCGAAGATCGTGGCCATAGCCGCGCGGCCGAATACGCTCGCCGTCAGCGTCGAGGTGAGGGTCACCGTCGCCAGCCAGGCGAAGCCGGCGATGACGGCGAAGAGCCAGAGCTGCCACGGCTCGCGCACGTAGAGCAGCAGGAGGATCGCGACTCCGCGCAGGGCGTAGACGCCGCCGAGCAGCAAGCGCGACGGGACACGGCTGGAGAGCACGCCCACCACTACGCTGCCCACGATACTCCCCGCGCCGATAGCGCTCAGCGTGTAGGCCGCTAGCTCGGGCGGAAATCCGAGGTCGGCCACATGGCCCGGCAGGTGCACCGCCAGCATCGTGATGCTCACTCCGCAGACGGTGAAGCTGCCGGTTAGCATCCAGAACGGCTGCGTGCGCACGGCCTGGCCCACAGACACGTCGCCTTGCTCGCCAGCCAGGCCCTCGCCCTCGGCCGTGCGGCGTGGCTCGTTGCGCACCAGCAGCAGATTGAGGGGAATAATCAGCAGGCAGATGGCCAGCCCCAGCGCCAGCGCCGCCGTGCGCCAGCCGCTAGTCAGGATAAGGTACATCGTGGCCGGCAGGATGAAGAGCTGCCCGGCCGACGCGCCGCTCAGCCCGATGCCCAGCGCCAGGGCGCGCTGGCGGACGAACCAGCGGCTAATGAGCGCCGCCTGCGTGACGAAAGCGCCTCCGCCGACGCCAGCCCCGACGACCACGCCATAGGCCAGCAGGAGCTGCCAGACCTGCGTCGTGGCGCTCAGCATCAGCATACCGATCCCGACGAGCGCGATGCTGGCCAGGATCACCCACTTCGGCCCTAAGCGGTCGGCGAAGTAGCCAGCCACCGGCTGCGCGAAGCCATAGACGAGCATGTTGATCGCTACCGCCAGCGAGAGCGTCGTGCGCGTCCAGCCCAGCTCGGCCTCGATGGGCTGGAAGTAGATGCCAAAGCCAACGCGCAGGGAGACGATGGTGAAGACCGTGAAGAACGAGACGGTGAGGATGACCCAGGCGTAGGAGACGCCGCTGCCCTGGCGGAGCGCCGTGCCGCTGCTCGCCATGCGGACGCCTCCTGGTCTGTCCAATATACCCATCTGTGAACCTTCCTCGCCATCACATCTTCGGCGTCGCCCGTCGCCAGAGCGACGCGCGATCGGGAGGGCCAGGCGGCCGCCGCCGGGCTGCGCGGCGCCACGCGCGGCCGCCCCCGTCGTGGGGCGTATACGAGCGCTTGACACTCCGCCGGGCCTATGATAGCGTCTGCGCACCGCTGTCCGGCGCGCGGCGAGCCGCATGGCGCCTGCCGCCCATCGCCGGCACAGCGGTGAGGGGGCGACGCGACGCAATGTTTCGGCGGCTCGCGGCCCGCAAGGGGTGTCGCCGTCGTGCGCCTCGCGGCCGTGGCGGGCTGCGCCCCGGCAGCAGGCGCCGAGCACCTGGCCGGCGGGACCAGAGCGGCCCGAGCGGCTGCGACGCGCCGGAGCAGTGCGCGCAGGACGGCGGCGTGAACACGCTCTGGGCGTCCAGCGCTTTCATTCGCGGATGAGGTGAGTCGTGGCCTCGAGGACATTGCGCGTCGGCGGCGCCGGGCGGCTCGTACCGCCGGTCGAGAACGTTCTGCGTGAGGCGCGAGAGGCGGAGGAGCAAGGCTTCGCGGCGCTGTGGTGGCCCGACCTGCTCATGAGCCTGTTCCCGGACGCCACTTGGACCCCGGATATGAGCGAGTTTGCCGGCGAGCAGCCGAATCCCCATCTCTATCTCGACCCGGTGGCCGCCATGTCCGCCGTCGCTGTGCACACCGACCGCATCCTGCTGGGCACGGCGGTCACGGAGGCGGTCCGCCGCCATCCGGCGATGCTCGCGCGCGCCTTCCTGAGCCTCGATCACCTGAGCAAGGGCCGCGTCATCCTAGGGATCGGGCCGGGACAGCGTCGCCACACCGAGCCGTATGGGGCGGACTACAGCCGGCCGGCGAGCAGGCTGGCTGAGGCGCTGGCGATCGTCCGGCTGCTGTGGGAGCACAAGGAGCCCGTCTCCTTCGCCGGCGATTTTTGGCGGCTGCGCGACGCGGTCCTTGGCCTCGATCCATATCGTGCCGGCCGCTTTCCACCTATCTGGATTGCAGCGCACGAGCAGAGGACGATGGAGGCAACGGGCCGCTACGGCGACGGCTGGCTGCCGACGTACATGCCGGTGGACGAGTACGGGGAAAAGCTCGCCGCGATCCGCGCCGTCGCCGCAGCCCACGGACGGGACGGGGATGCCATCGTCGGCGGCATGTGGGCGTACTGTGTGCTGGCTGGA
>JACQUS010000267.1 GCA_016210125.1 Chloroflexota bacterium
CCCCGCCCGCCCTGCTCCCCCTCTCCAGCGCGGCTGGAGAGGGGGCCGGGGGGTGAGGCCTACCCCGTGCGGCGCAGCCGCTTTTCACGCATCGCTGGCGTCGCGCAGCGACATAGGCACCTCTCCGCATCCCGGGGAACTTTCGCGTACACTGTCCGTATGCATCGCATGTCGAGCCTGCTCCTCGCCCTCGCCGTGCTCGCGGCGCTGCTCGCGCTGGTGCCGCTGCCCGCCGGGCGCAGCGCGCCGCCAGACGCCGGCCTCCCCGACGTCGCCCGGGCTGGCGCGGCGCTAGCGCCTCCCCAAGAGGTTCTGGTCACCGCCCGCCCGGGCGCGGCCGGGGCCGTGCGCGCGCGCCTGCTGGCGCGTGGCGCAGCCTTTGTGGAGCCCCTCGGAGGCGCAGCGGCGAATGCGCCGCTGGCCGGCGTCCTGCGCGTCGGCCTGCGGCCCGGCGAGGACGCCGAGGCGGCGGCGCGCGCCCTGGCCGCGCTGCCCGGCGTAGCGCGGGCCGAGCCCAATCGCCGCCGCAGTGCGGCCTGGCGGCCGGGCGATCCCGCATACCGCGACGGCAGCCAGTGGGCGCTCGCGAGCGTCGCCGCCGAGGAGGCCTGGGACCTCGCGCCGCGGCGCGGCGAGGGCGTGGCGGTGGCATTGGTCGACACCGGCATCGACGGCGGGCACGAGGAGTTTGCTCGCCCCGGAGCGCTCAGTCCGCTCTCGAAGAACGCGCTGACGGGAGCGCTCGGTCTCGCGGCAGCACGCGACGACGGCGGGCACGGCACCGCGCTCGCGGGCATCGTCGCCGCAGCCGCAGACAACGGGCGCGGCATCGCCGGCCTGGCGCCCCGCGCCACGATGCTGGCTGTCAAGGCGCTCGACGCCCACGGCTGGGGCGACGACGCGACCATTGCCGGGGCCGTCGTGCATGCGGTGCGCAGCGGCGCGCGCGTGATCGTCCTTGCCTTGGGCGGGCCGGCGTACTCGCGCGTGCTGCACCAGGCCATCGCGTTTGCGCTTGACCGCGACGCCGTGGTCGTAGCGGCCTCGGGCAACCAGGGCGCGGCGACGCCGCTCTTTCCGGCGGCCTTCGACGGCGTGCTGGCCGTCGGCGCGGTGGACCGCCACGAGCGCCGCGCCGCGTTCTCTAGCTTCGGCGCACATCTCGGCCTCGTGGCCCCGGGCGCCGGCGTCATGACGACGGCCGCCGGGGGCGGCTACCGCGAGGCGACCGGCACGTCATTCGCCGCGGCGCACGTGGCCGCGGCCGCCGCGCTGCTGCTGGCCGAGCGGCCCAATCTCTCGGCCGGAGCCGTCGTAGACGCGCTGACCGCGCAGGCCGGGCGGCGCGGTCTGGGCGCCTGGGACCGCGAGCGCGGCTTCGGTCTGCTCCACGCCGCTCGGCCGCTCGGCTCCCTGGCGGATGGCTCGTACCTGCGCGGCACCGTGCGGGACGCCGACGGGCCGGTGCCCGGCGGCAGCGTCCGCGTCGTCGGCCCGCAGGGCGAGAGCGTGGTCCGCGCCGACGACGCCGGGGCCTTCGCGTTGGACGGCTTGCCGCCAGGGCTGTACAGCGTAACGGCCGAGGCGCCGGACGCGCCCTCGCCGGAGCCCGTGCGCCGCGTGGTGTCGCCGGCCGGCGGCTACAGCGGCCTGGCGCTCGGCCTGGGCGGAGACAACGCCGTGGCCAACGGCCACTTCGAGGACGGCCTAGCCTCGTGGACGGCGAGCGCACCGCGCGCGGCCGAGCCGTCGCCTGCGGCCGCCTTCGACGGCTCGCTCGGCGCGCGCTTGGGCACGCCGCTAGAGCCGCTGCCGGCCGGCCGCGCGGCGTTGGCGACCCAGGTCCTCGTGCCGCAGCAACGACCGCGCCTGAGCTTCGCCTACCGCTTTCGCTCCTACCAGCCCGCGCCGTACAACGCCTTCGAGGTCGCCGTGTCGGGGCGCGTCGGCGCGCGACTGTTCCGCAGCGCCTCCAGCACGCCGCCGGGCGCGTGGCAGGTCGCCACGCTCGACCTAGCGCCGTTCGCCGGAGAGCGCGTCAGCCTTGAGTTCGCCCTGGTCACGACGCTGGAGGTGCCGACCTGGCTCGACCTCGACGCGGTGACGGTCACGAGCGGTAAGCGCGACGTAGCCATGCCCGCGCCTGGGTCGCTCGTCGCGGACCTGGCGCCACCGCCAGTGGCCGCCCGGTCGCGCACGACCTACCTGCCGGTCGTCGCGCGACCGTAGGCCGCCGGCTCGTGGTAGAATCGGCCTAGCGAACGCGCTGCGCGAGCGAGCCCGCGGCCACGTAGCGCCGGCCGCCTCGCGCACGCGGGGCTGGACGGTCTCCGCGAGCCGCAGGACGAGGTGACGAGCGATCGAAGAGCGCAAGATCCTCTGGACGCCCTGGCGCATGGCGTACGTTGGGCGACCGAAGGAAGGCGGGGAGGAAGAGCAGGGCTGCCTGTTCTGCGTGCCGCCCGGTGCCGACCCCGACGACGACCGCGAGCGCCTGATCGTCCTGCGCGGTGAGCGCGTGTTCATCATGCTCAACCGCTTCCCGTACAGCAATGGCCACCTGATGGTCGTGCCCAAGGCGCACGCGCCAAGCCTCGAGGACCTCGACTTGGACACGGCCGTCGAGCTTATGGCGCTGCTGAAGCGGTCGCTGCGGGCACTGCGCGAGACGCTCCGGCCCGACGGCTTCAACGTCGGCGCGAATCTCGGCAGGGTCGCCGGGGCAGGCGTCGAGGGGCACGTGCACGTGCACGTCGTGCCGCGCTGGCTGGGCGACAACAACTTCGTGCCCGTCCTCGACGGCACGCGGCTGATCCCACAGGTGCTTGAGGACACCTACGAGATGCTCCAACGCGCCGGGCTGCGGAGCGGCGGATAATGCTCTACCTCCTCCGAGGCGCCGATCAGGTCGCTCTGCGCGAGGCCCTGGCCGAGCTGTGCCAGCGCGTGTCGAGCGATCCGGCGCTGCGCGAGCTGAACGTCACGCGGCTCGACGGGGCGCAGCTCAGCCTGGGCGACCTCAGCTCCGCGGCCGATACCTGGCCGTTCCTCGCTGAGCGACGGGTGGTGGTCGTCGACGGTCTCAGCCGCAGCTTCGAGCCGCGCACCAGGCGAGCTGTTCAGCCTAACCCGGCGGAGGATTTCTCGGCAGCGGATGACGGGGGGCCGCCGGCCGAGGG
>JACQUS010000273.1 GCA_016210125.1 Chloroflexota bacterium
GGGGATGGACCTCAACCCTGGCCCCCTCTCCGAGTCGGAGAGGGGGAGTAAGGCGGGCGGGGAGTCCAGAGGTCGCCTTCGGCGACCTCAGGGATCCTCATGGGGGTGGGGTGGGGTAGACGTCCAGAGGGGGATGTTGACAGGGGGAGTGTGGCACGATGCAGAGGTGGGACTTCTTGCGCTTGCCGCAGCGCAGTCGCAAACCGCGCTCGACGGGCATCACCATCGCGCGCGACTGGGGCTTCGGGCGCCGCCAGGCCGAGGATGTCTGCGAGGCGCTGGGTGAGCTCCTGGACTACATCAAGATTCGCCACTGGGCGCTCTGGTACCAAGACGAGGACCTCAACCGCGCGAAGATTCACCTCTATCGCGCGCACGACATCAAGCCGTTCCCTGGCGGCATTGTCTTCGAGGTCGGCTACCTGCGCGGCGAGCTGGCGCAGACCTACCGCACACTCGTCGATCTCGGCTTCCCGGCCATCGAGATCTCGGATAACATCGTCGAGCTGACGCTGGGCGAGAAGCAGCGCGTCGTGGCCCAGGCCATCGAGGCCGGCCTCGAGGTGCTGTTCGAGTATGGCAAGAAGTATCCCGCCGAGGCGTTCGACGTGGCCGACGCGGCGACGGAGATACGCGGCCTACTCGCCGCCGGGGCGGCCAAGGTCATCCTGGAGCGCAGCCAGCTCGACGTGACCCTCGGCCCGCACTGCGCCGGGTCCGAGCGGCAGCGGATCATCGACCTGGCCAACGCCGTCGGCCTGGCGAGCTTGATCTTCGAGGCCGAGACGGTCGAGCACCAGCTTTGGCTCATCCGCACCTTCGGTCCGGAGATCAACTTCGGCCCGAACATCGCGCCTGAGCACGTGGCCTTCCGGCTGGAGCCGGCGCGCTGCGGCCTTGGCCGCGACGAGGGCTACTCGCTCTTGCAGCGCCTGGGCGCGTCCGCGCAGGCGGAGCGATGATGGGCTTCGAGGGCGAGCTTACGCTTCCCTAATCTCACGCCGCCGTCCCGGCCCGTGAAGGCGCGGTCTAGGGTTGTGACGGCCGTCGGCGACTGAGCCGCGAAAGCAGAGCCGTGGCAATCCGCCTGGGGAGGGTCACCGGTGGCGACGCAAGCCGCGGCATGCGCAAGCGCGGGCTCTTTGGTCTGTTGGCAGTCGAGTCCCAGGAGTAGTGTCGTTTCTTGCCGCGCCCTTGCGTCTGTGAGCGGGCATCCGAGCTCGCAGAGATCCTCCGGAACTGCCAACGTGAGCGTGGCGCAGCATCCGCTGAGTCCACACTCAGCGCAGCCGAGGCGCTCCGGACCAGCGCGCTACGACCGGAAGGATAGCTCCTGAGGCGCTAGTACCTGCCGGGTAGCTCCGACCCGCGGGTCGTGCGCGTCAAGCCGGCGTCGATGACCAGCATCTGGCCGGTCACCCAGCGGGCCTCCTCGCTCGCCAGGTAAACTGCGCCCCAGGCGACGTCCCACGCCGTGCCCTCCGTGCCGAGCGGCGCGTTGCGCCGGCGCTGCTCGCGCGCCTCGGGGCCGAGCCCCTCGACCATCGGCGTCCACACCTGGCCTGGGACGATGGCGTTCACGCGAACGCCCTTCGGCCCCAACTCGACCGCGGTGGCGGTGACGAAGCCGAGGATGCCGGCCTTGGCGGCCGCATACGCCGGCCGCCCGTGGCCGCGCAGCGCGTCGATGGACGACACGCAAATGATGGCCCCGCCGCCGCGCTCGGCCATCACCGGCACGGCTGCCACGGTGGCGAGGAACACGGACTTGAGGTCGACGGCCATGAGCCGGTCCCAGTCCTCCGCGCTCGTCTCCATCAGCGTCGGGCGCGAGGCGATGCCGACGTTATTGTGCAAAATGTCGAGACCACCCCAGCGATCGACGGCCGTCGCGACCATCGCGGAGCAGTCCGCGGCGCGGGTGACGTCCGCGCCGAAGCTGATGGCCTCGCCGCCCTCGGCGCGGATGAGCCCGGCCGTCTCCTCGGCGCGCTCCAGCACACGGTCGGCGCAGAGCACGCGGGCGCCCTCGCGGGCGAAGAGGATGGCCGCCGCCTTGCCGTTGCCGACGCCGGGTCCGCGCGAGCCCGCGCCCGTGACGATGGCGACCTTGCCGGCCAATCGTCCGCTCACGGGATGCTATTCTTGCTGGCGTAAGATCTTGCTGCACGTGCTGGCATCTCGTCCCCCAATCTCCTGCGCTTCCGCGACCGTAAGCCGGTCCGCCGCCTCGCGGTCTATCGACCGGGCGCCCGACGGCCGAGCAGTGCGGCGATGATCTGCTCGACCACCTCGTCGGCCCGCTGGCGCAGCTCCTCACGGCTTACAGA
>JACQUS010000268.1 GCA_016210125.1 Chloroflexota bacterium
CTGGAGCGCGAGCTGGCCGGATATCGCATTATCGATGGCAGATTTGTGCCTGTGACGTCACCATATGAGGTCGCTGCGATAGAGGACGCCCTTGCGGAAGGGTTGGCGCCGGTATCAGAGCATCTTTCCCGGGCGCTCGCCTTAATGGGCGACAGGAAATCGCCGGATTACAGGAATTCGATTAAGGAGTCTATTAGCGCAGTCGAGTCCCTCTGCAGGATCATCACCGGCGACGAAAAGGCAACCCTTGGGATGGCCCTGAAGGCAGTGGATCAGAAGCTTACTTTGCACCCGGCCCTCATCGGCGGGTTAGAAAAATTGTACGGATACACTAGCGACGCACAGGGTATACGCCACGCTCTGTTGGACGAGTCGAACCTGACGCAGGATGACGCAAGATTCATGCTCGCCACCTGTTCCGCCTTCGTGAGCTATCTCGTGTCCAAGGCGGGGGAGGCTGGCCTGACGCTGTCAGGGGGCGCGGCGGCTCGACGTCGGCCAGCGCCTGGCGAATCTCCTCGACGGCCTCGGGCTTGAGCGCCTCCTGCGGCGGGATAGGCCCGCCGACGTCGAAGCCCTGCACCTGGAGCCCGGCCTTGGCGCACGCCGCCAGCGCGTAGCGCTGGAAGAGCTCGTTCAGCGGCCAGAGCCGCCGCTGGAGCGCGAAGGCCTCCTCCCAGCGGCCCTGCTGCGCCAGCTCGTAGAGGCGCACGCAAGCTGCCGGGGCGACGCAGGCCGGGCCAGCCATCCAGCCCACGCCGCCGAGCTGGAAGACCACCGCCGGGATGTGCGCCGAGGCGCTGAACACCTGCACGCGGCCGCCGGCGCGGTTGAGCATCGTCAGGATGCGACCGGTCGTACCGGAAGCGTCTTTCACATAACGGATGTTCGGCACCGCGCTGAGCGCCACGACCATCTCCGGCGTCACGTCGCCGCCGAGCAGGCCCGGGTTGGTGTAGATCACGATGGGACAGGGCACGGCCTCGGCGACCATCCGGAAGTAGCTCTCGACGCCGCTGCGCGAGACGGGGAAGAGCGTCTGGAGGATGAGCACCAGGCCGTCGGCGCCGAGCTCGACGAAGGCTTCGGCCTGCCGCAGCGCGTCGGTCGTCGCGTAGGCAGCGACGCCGGGTACCACCGGCACGCGCCCGGCCGCGGCGTCGACGACGATACGCACGATCTCGCGGCGCTGCTCGAAGGTCAGGTAGGCGAACTCGCCGGTGCTGCCGAGGGGACTCAGGCCGTGCACGCCCTGGGCGATGACGTGCTCAACGACCTGGCGCAGTGCTCGCTCGCGAACGTGCCCGGTCGCCTCCTCGACCGGCGAGATGAGGTAGGGGAAGATGCCGCGGAAGGGCTTGGCGCTCAAGAGTCGCTCCACGAACCGCGCAGGGGCACGGTAGGCAGCGCCCCCTTCTACTGCGTCAGCGGCACGGCGTGCAGGGGCAATCCTACGCCTTCGAGCCGCGAGAGGTCAGCCTCGGTGCTGGCATGGTCGACGTCGATGCCCACGAGACGGCCATCGGCGCCGAAATCGAGCACCACGCCCGGTGCCACCTCCTGCGAGTCAGCAGCCGGCCCCTCCAAGAGCTCAATGTATAGCGAATCTGTCTCGGATAGTAGTGCAGCTTCATCAGCGAATCTACCGGTACAGGCCGAGGAGCATGCGCAAGCGATCGTCGACCGCGGCCAAGGTTGCCTGGGAAACAGTGCCCCAGCGTGCTTGCAAGCGCTCCTTTGCAATCGAGCGCACGTGCTCACACAGGATGGCGCTGTGTACGCGCACACCACCGTTCGGCGGGTCGACCTCGACGTGCATTGGATTGTTTCGTATTCGGCTCGTCATGGGCAACACGACGACCAGCCCACCAGGGCCATGGTTGAACGGGTCCACCGACACCACGAGAGCCGGGCGCCGCCCAGCCTGCTCGTGTCCTCGTGTCGGATTGAGTTCCACCAGCCATATCTCGCCGCGCGAGGCGCTAGCCGCGGCCACTGCCGCCCGCCGCTGAGCCGTCGGTCTCCCAATCCTCGGTGTCGAGTCCGTCGGCCAGCGTGGCCTCCCACAGCGCGCGCTCCTCCTCCTCAGCAGCCCAGGCCACGGGGTCACGGCGCTCGGCGGCGTAGGCCGCGTTCACCTCCTCGAAGAAGCGCCGCCGCCGGTAATCCTCGATCGCTCTCTCGATAATGGCCTGCATTGGCTCGCCCGTCCGAGCGGCGAGATCCCGGAGAAGATGGTGCGTCCGCTCGCTGACGCGGACCGTTGTGCCAGGCACGGCTACCACCTCGGTTGTTTGCATTCGTATCTACAGAATTGTAGACTGAGATGTCACGACGCGCCACTTCGAGGCAAGGCACCTGCCGCCCAACGACCTAGCTGCCGACCCCCTCCGCGCCGCGACGCCGGCCGCGCGCGCCGCCGCCGTCCGCGTCATGTTTGGGCGGACGGTCGCACGCTACGACCTGCTCAACACGCTGATGACCGGGGGGCAGGACGCCGCCTGGCGGCGGGCCACGGCGACGGCGCTGGGGGCGGTCGACGGGGTGATGCTCGACCTCGGCTGCGGCACCGGCGCGCTGGCCGAAGCGCTCCTAGCCACGGGCGGCCGGGTCGTCGGCCTCGACTTCAGCCCGCCGATGCTCGCCGTGGCTCGGCGGCGCGCCGCCGGGCGCTGGGACGTGCTGGCCGGCGACGCGCTGGTACTCCCGCTGGCGGAGGGCAGCGTCGCCGCCGCGGCGACGGCCTTCACGCTGCGGAACGTGGTCGACCTGCCCGCGGCGCTGGCCGAGCTGGCGCGGGTGCTGCGGCCGGGCGGCCGGTTGGCGGTGCTGGAGCTCAGCCACGCGCGCGGTCTCTGGCGCCTGCCCCTGGCCGCGCACCGCGAGGTGCTCGTGCCGCTCCTCGGCCGGCTGCTCAGCAGCGACCCAGGCGCCTATCGCTACCTGCCGGCGTCGCTGCAGCCGTTTCCCCCGGCTGGGGAGCTGGCGGCGCGCATCGCCGCGGCCGGCTTCCGCGATGTGCGCTGGCGGGCATGGTTTGGCGGCGCCGTAGCCTTGCACCTGGCCGACCGCGTCGGCGCTTGACCACAGCGCCCCAGCGCCGCTAGCCGGTCACGGACAGCAGGACCTCGCCGTCCTCCCACTCGGGATCGCCGGCGAGGTGCACCCGCAGCTCTTTGTACCAGCGGTCCTGGTCGGGGTCGTCCGCATTGCGCATGTACGTCTCGCGGTCCTGGAAGACGACGGTGTTCACGTACTCGCC